>NZ_JANLVV010000110.1:0-1125 GCF_031364185.1 Salinibacterium sp.
CCTGGATACCGGCCGCAGCCGACCGATACCACTACGAGCTAGACGCGGACTTTTTCCTTCAGTTCGATCGTCTCGATCTCATCACCGATCTGGATGTCGTTGAACTTACCGAGGCCGATTCCGGCCTCGAAGTCCGTGCGAACCTCGGTGACGTCATCCTTGTAACGACGCAATGACTCGATGGCGAGGTTATCGCCAACCACCACCCCATCGCGGATGACGCGAGCCTTGGCATTCCTGGTGATGACGCCCGAGCGCACAATGACGCCGGCAACGTTTCCGAACTTGGAGGAACGGAACACCTCGCGGATCTCGGCAATACCTGACTGCACCTCTTCGAACTCGGGCTTGAGCATGCCCTTGAGGGAGTTCTCGATCTCTTCGAGTGCCGCGTAGATGACCGAGTAGAAACGCACATCCACACCCTCACGCTGCGCACGTTCGCGCGCCTTCGTGTCTGGTCGCACGTTGAACCCGATGATGATCGCGTTGTCGATGGTCGCGAGATTAACGTCGCTCTCGGTAACCGCACCGACACCGCGGTGGATGATCCGCAGCTGAACGCTGTCGTCGACCTCGATCTTGAGGAGCGAGTCTTCGAGCGCCTCAACGGCACCAGACACGTCACCCTTGATGATGAGGTTGAGCGATTCGACTTTGCCATCTTCCAGCGCCTTGGTGAAGTCCTCGAGACTGATGCGCTTGCGGGCCTTAGCCAGCAGGGCGTTGCGTTCGACGGCTTCACGCTTCTCGGCGATCTGGCGAGCGGTGCGGTCTTCCTCGGTGACGATGAAGGTGTCACCAGCCCGCGGGACGCTCGACAAGCCCTGCACCTGCACGGGGCGCGCCGGGTATGCCTCGTCGACGGGATCCCCGTTTTCGTCCATCATCGCGCGCACTCGACCGTAGGCCGTTCCCGCAACGATGGAGTCTCCGACGCGGAGCGTTCCCGACTGGATCAGCACGGTCGCGACCGCACCACGACCCTTGTCGAGCTTCGCTTCGATGGCGACACCGCGCGCGTCCTTATTCGGGTTAGAGCGCAGGTCGAGACCCGCGTCGGCCGTCAGGAGAACCGCGTCAAGGAGCGTGTCGATGCCGACGTTGTTGAGCGCGGACACGTCG
>NZ_JANLVV010000112.1:0-1251 GCF_031364185.1 Salinibacterium sp.
CACCAGCGTACGGCGGGGAGGGATTTCGATTCCGGGCCGCAGGCTGGGTCTGGCAGCGGCGCCGCCCGTAGGGTGACGCCGCCGGAAGCGGCCCAGAATCGAAATCCCGGACCGCTGGAAGCGGCCCAGAGAGAAAATCCCGGACCGTTCCGCACCACGAGGGACTAAACCCGCGGCTTCTCCTTCATTTCAATCGTCTCAATCTCATCGCCGATCTGGATGTCGTTGAACTTGCCAAGCCCGATTCCGGCCTCGAAGTCCGTACGAACCTCGGTGACGTCATCTTTGTAACGACGCAGTGACTCGATGGCGAGGTTGTCGCCGACCACCACCCCATCGCGGATGACGCGAGCCTTCGCATTCCTGGTGATGACACCCGAGCGCACAATGACGCCGGCGACGTTTCCGAACTTGGAGGAACGGAACACCTCGCGGATCTCGGCAATACCTGACTGCACCTCTTCGAACTCGGGCTTGAGCATGCCCTTGAGGGAGTTCTCGATCTCTTCGAGTACCGCGTAGATGACCGAGTAGAAACGCACATCCACGCCTTCACGCTGCGCACGTTCGCGCGCCTTCGTGTCTGGTCGCACGTTGAACCCGATGATGATCGCGTTGTCGATCGTCGCGAGGTTGACGTCGCTCTCGGTGACAGCACCGACACCGCGGTGGATGATCCGCAGCTGAACGCTGTCGTCGACATCGATCTTGAGCAGCGAGTCTTCGAGCGCCTCAACGGCACCGGACACGTCACCCTTGATGATGAGGTTGAGCGATTCGACCTTGCCATCTTCGAGCGCCTTGGTGAAGTCCTCGAGACTGATGCGTTTGCGGGCCTTGGCCAGCAGGGCGTTACGTTCGACGGCTTCACGCTTCTCGGCGATCTGGCGAGCGGTGCGGTCTTCCTCGGTGACGATGAAAGTGTCGCCGGCCCGGGGGACGCTCGACAAGCCCTGTACCTGCACGGGGCGCGCCGGGTATGCTTCGTCGACGGGATCACCGTTCTCGTCCATCATCGCGCGCACTCGACCGTAGGCCGTTCCCGCGACGATGGAGTCTCCGACGCGCAGGGTTCCCGACTGGATCAGCACGGTCGCGACCGCACCACGTCCCTTGTCGAGCTTCGCTTCGATGGCGACACCGCGCGCGTCCTTATTCGGGTTAGAGCGCAGGTCGAGACCCGCGTCGGCCGTCAGGAGAACCGCGTCAAGGAGCGTGTCGATGCCGACGTTGTTGAGCGCGGACACGTCG
>NZ_JANLVV010000120.1:0-3216 GCF_031364185.1 Salinibacterium sp.
GGCTGCATCACCAGGCCCATGCTGCGGGCCGTGAGGTCGAACTGGCTGTAGAGCATCCCGGCCTCGACCTGCTCTCGTCGGGTGTTAGCGGACGTCGAGATGATGCCGTAGGCCGGCGTTGCCGCCACGGCCGCCGTCGTCAGGTCGATCTGCCGCTGGGCTCCCGCGTCGTCGCTGTTCATGGCGGGAATGAGGGTGATCAGCCCCTGGATCAGGTATTTCATCGCGCCGGCGGTGCCCTGCCCCTCCACTGAGAAGCCCCACCGGGAATCGTTCTTGAGGTATTCGCTGGATCGGAACACGGCATCCGATTCCGCAGTCGCGGCCGCGGATTGCGACTCGATGGTCGAACCCTCGATGGCGAGTCGCCCGAGCGAGTCGAGATCCTGCTGCTGAGTGAGAATGGAAAGAGTCGCTTCGGAGCCTCGGTCGAGGTCGGCCAATGCACCCCGCTGGTGCTCGGTGAGAGGCGCGTCGGTGTATGGGGCGCGGTTGGTGTCGGAGCGAAACAGTGAATCCCACGTGGGCTGGGCAGTGGATGCCCCGGATGACAGGGTCACGCGCGCCACCGGAGTGCTGGCCATACTCGACTGGGGATCAGTCTCGTCGTAGTCGCCATCGGGAAAGAGTTCGACTGTGACCGGATGCCCGAGCTGTTGCCCGGCGACCGTCACGTACTGGAGGAACGTCCCCTGAGAGACCATCACCTGCCGTGCCAGTGGATCGACAGCCGGCGACAGTCGCGAGCCGTCGGCGTACAGGTAGAAGACGTTGGGGTCGGAGTCGAGCCGCACCAGCCAGGGCTGCATATTGTGCCCGCTCGAGGCCAACAGGCCCACCGAGACCAACTGAACGCGCGGGTCGTCGAAATTTGAGTGGTAGTCCGCGGACCAGGGCTCAAGGTAGCGCGAGGGCGTGAACGCTCCGCCCACCCCGACGATGACTGCGGCCAGCACCGCGACAGAGCCGACTACCGCTGCGGTGATGATCAGGATGCGCCGTCGCGCCGGGTGCCGTCGAGACGTTGTCATGACATCATGCTTGCTGCGACGGATGCCGCATCCCAGTGCCGAAGGTCCCTCCGCCTGCCATCAGGGCGGTCAGCTGCTCGATGAGCGCACGCTGCAGCAAATCGAGGTTGGGACAGGTATTCGGATCAGCGGCAATCGTCACCGTGAGAGATCCCGCGTACGAGAGTGCTGAGAACGACACCGTGATGTTGCCGGTGTTCACACTCAACGGCATGATGCTGGTGACGGGGAAGCCAAGAACTTCCAGGCGTTCGGGCGGGCCGCGCAGGTTGGTCACGAACGTGTGGATCATGCGCTGGTGTTCGACGAAATACTGAAAGAGACCCAGCCGGGCCAGCAGCCGAAAAAATGGGCCGAGCAGCGAAGTCGAGTCGCCCGGAGGCGCGAGTTTGGCGGCGCGCGTGGTCTCGGCAACAACTGCCAGCCGTCGTCGCGGGTCGCCGACACCGGGTATGGCGAGCGGAATCACTCCGCTCTGGTTCCCAAGCTGACCCGCAGCAGACTTGTGTCGCGCTGAGAACGGCACGGAGATGATGAACTCGTCCACAGCCTCGCCGCGCGCATCCATGACCTGATGCAGGGCCCCGCCTATGGCTGTGAGCAGGATGTCGTTAACGGTCGCGTGGTGGGTATGCCCGGCCGCGATGAGACACGCAAGGTCGATGCGGATGCTGGCGAAGCGCCGCTTGCGCCCCGTCGGACGGTTGAGTGACGTGATGGCCAGGCGGCTGCCCGTGGCCGCCCGCAACTCCGTCAGCGCGTTGCCGACGCGCCGCAGTCCGGCTGGAAGCCGTCGAACCGCACGTCGCCGCTCGGCCCAGACATTCGCGACCAGTTGGCGCACGGATGGCATCGGCCTCGGGAAAGCGGAGGAGGCAAGCGTTTCGTCGGAAAGGTCGGCCAGGATCGACAGTCCTCCCATTCCGTCAGCGAGAACATGGTGGAAGACCAGGATCAGCGCAGCCTCGTGCTCCGCGGTGTCCGTCACCAGCGTTGCCGCCCACAGCGGTCGGGAGCGCGGTAACGGGGTGGCCAATAGTGCCGCGGCTACCTCGAACACGGCCACTTCCCCCCTGGGTTCCGAGCAGCGGACCGTTGTTAGGTGATGGGAGAAGGAGAAGGTGTCATCGTCGACCCAGACCGGCCGACCGCATCCAAAGGGTACGTCGACGAGCCGCCGTCGAAGCCGTGGGATGGCGTTAACGCGCCGAGCCAGAGACTCCATCGCTTCCTCCTGATTCAACCCCTTCCGGGTGTCGAGGAACAACACCGCCCCGACATTCATCGGCGTAACCCCCCGGTCGGTGGCCAGCGACATCAGGTCATCGATGCTCGCTCGATCGATGGGCTGGGGCGTGCGTGCGTCGGCCATGGATATCCTCTGGGTGATCACACCAGTCAACGCCGATTGCCCCGCGTACTCCAGGGCCATGAGTCCCGCGGGGAGGAGTGAGGTCTGATTGCCGGAGCGATGGCTTTGTATTTAGCCGCGACGAGCGCGTCTCCACCGGCGTCGACTCTCAGCCGTCGCTGGCATCAACTGGCTCACCACTGAACGCACGCTGCTCGCAATTTTTGGAGAATACTTTTCGAAGATATCTTCGAATGTGTGCTATGATCGAGTATGTCCCGCAGCGACGCAATCACCCATCAGGTGGATGCCGTCGCCCACGAATTGAGCGCGCTGATCGACCTTCTCCGTGACGATCATGCCTTCGTTGCGGGCTCGGCCAGTGCCCTCACCGAGGCGATAGCTGCGGTGGAGGGCGCCGGGCGGCTGATGGATTGCGCCCGCGTTCGCGTACTCGCGCCGCTGGTAAACAACTCTCTGCTGGCGGAACACCTCGGCTACGCATCACCGACCGCAGCGGTAGCCGCGGTCGCTCGCATCTCTGAGCGGTCCGCACGCACTCGTTTGGCCGTCGCGGGCGCCGTACGTGAACACCGAGCACTGTCCGGCGCTCTCCTGCCTGCCGAGCGCCCCGCCGTAAGCGAAGCCCTCGACGCGGGCCGCCTGGGCGTCGATGCCGCCAACCTCATCACCACCGAGCTGGCGTCCATCGCCGGGCGCACACCCGCCGACGTGCTTGATATCGCCGAATCCGTCATGGTCGGCCTCGCCACCGGCATTGGCGTCAACGGTCAGCCCATAGCCGCCGCGGTATCCGTAGATTTTCTTGCCGGA
>NZ_JANLVV010000152.1:0-6831 GCF_031364185.1 Salinibacterium sp.
TCGCCCGCATCCCCGGCATCTTCTCGCTCCTCCTGCTTCTGCGTCTCCATCGGCAGTTTTCGCTGCTCGAGCCTCGCGACAGTGCCGCGTACGAGCGGTTGAAAGATGAATCATGGGATGCCGTGGTCGCCCACGACGCCCAGACGCTGTTCATGACATCCCGACTCGTCTCGCGTAGCGGAGTGCTCGCGGACATGCACGAGTATGCGCCGAAGCAGAGCCTCCCGTCGGTGAAGTGGAATCTTCTTTACCAGCCCTACTACTCCTGGCTGTGCCGCACCTATGCGGCGACCGCGACGGCCGCGACGACCGTGAGCTCTGGGATCGTTGACGAGTACAAGCGAGTATTCGGATTCGAAGCAACGCTCGTCGTGAATGCCACCCCGTACCACGATCTGAGTCTGCAATCGGTCGGCTCCCCTGTGCGACTCGTGCACAGCGGTGGTGTCGCCGTGCAGCGCCGTCTCGACATCATGATCAGGGGCGTGCGCGAGTCGTCAGCAGACGTCACTCTCGACCTCTTCCTTGTCGGCGGGGAGTCCACGCTCATGTCGGAGCTCCGAGCGCTGGCTGGCGATGATCCGCGCATCCGGTTTCGTGAGCCTGTCGCATACAGCGACCTCGTGCCGACGCTCAACCAGTACGACCTCGGCCTCAGTATCTTCCCACCGACTACTTTCAACCTCGCGTGGTGCCTCCCTAACAAGTTCTTTGACTACGTTCAGGCGCGCCTGGGTGTCATTGTCGGGCCGTCCCCAGAGATGGCGCGGTTCGTCGACGAGCATGGGTTCGGAGTGGTACTTCCCGACTTCGAGCCATCCTCTCTCGCCGCCGCACTGGAATCGCTCACGGCGGAGAAGGTTGCGGAGTTCAAGGCTGCGTCGGAGCGGAGCGTTCATGGCCTCTCCGGTGAGGAGCAGGGCAAGGTGTGGGGCCGAGTCATGGCCGGCATGCTTGCCGCTCCGGCGCAAGCCGGTCGGTGATCGCTGCTGAGGTGTGACCTCGGATTGGAGCCGCATAGACTTCCACAGTCGAAAAGTTTGGAGCACCCGAGTGAAACAGGTTCTTTCCCTCTATCGCGACCTGTTGGCGGCGCTTCCGAAAGGGGGTAGAGCGTTTCTGTGGACCTACTCTTGGCTGCTAGCTTCTCTCGCCCTATTCGATGCGGCTGCTCTCGGCCTGTTGGCAGTGGTCATAGGCCCCGTTGCTATCGGGGCTGCGGTTGTGCTGCCGATAGTTGGCGAGCTTGATACCATCGGGGTCGTCTGGGCGATCTTAGTGATCTGCGCGATCCTTATCGCTAAGAGTGTCTTTTCGGTTGTCGTCACCTGGTGGGCTACTCGTCGAATCCCGCAGTATGAGGTAGCCATGGGCGATCGAGTCCTGCGCGCCTACCTGGCCGCACCATGGAGAGACAGACTTCGCAAGAACTCCATCGACATCATGCGCTATTCAGATAGTGGCGTGGACGCCAGTGTCAATTCGTTCCTCATGCCGGGTGCGACACTGCTGAGCGAATTGGTCGGCCTTGTGGCGGTAATCGCTACCCTCGCGGTAGTCGAACCACTGCTCGCCGTCACCACTTTGTTGTATCTGCTTCTTATCGGTGTGGTGCTCTTCTTCTGGATCGCCCGTCGTGCCAGAACTGCTGGCGAAGTGAACATAAACAACAGCGCTCGCACTGCGCGACTTGTGCTCGAGATTATCGCCTCGATGAAGGAGGTTACCCTTCGAAACAAGGAGTCCGAGGTTGCCGATGTCGTTGTGCAGTCGCGCACTGCCAGCGCGCAGGCGCGGGCTAACATCCAATTCTTGGGGCAGGTGCCGCGGTTCGGCCTTGAGGCCGGCATAGTGGGGGGCTTCGTCGTCATCGGTGGGGCTGGCTTCGTTTTCGGCGGTTTCGAACAGGCGATAGCGGCAATTGGATTGTTCGCGCTTGCGGGCTTTCGGGTCGCCCCTTCTGTCATCCGATTTCAGGCGGTGCTGTCGGCCATGATCGCCGCCTCCGAGTTCCCTCGGCAGCTTCTTGTTGAGCTTGCAGATACCGAGCGCAGCAGCGCGGAGAGCGCCCGTAGTGTCATGGAAGTGCCTCCATCGCCTGCAGTGATTCAGTTCAATGACGTCAGCTTTCGGTATTTCCCCGAAGCGCCGCCTGCAGTCAGCAATGTGTCCCTCGAGATTCCGTTCGGCTCGACCGTCGCCTTTGTTGGCGCGTCCGGATCAGGCAAATCGACGATGGTCGACCTTCTCCTCGGCCTGCTGGAGCCAACCTCTGGCACTGTGCAGGTCGATGGCACTTCGCTCACAGAGCTGCGGACATCTTGGCGGTCGCAGGTCGGCTATGTGCCTCAGGAGGTGGCGCTCTTTGACGCCACCATTGCACAGAACGTAGCTCTCACCTGGGGCGCTGACTATGACCGTGCTCGTGTACAGCGGGCTTTGGAGCGAGCACAATTGTGGAAACTCGTCTCCACCCGCCCCGGCGGGATGGAAGCCAAAGTGGGCGAGCGGGGTCTTGCTCTTTCTGGCGGCCAGCGACAAAGACTGGGAATTGCCAGGGCACTGTACTCAGACCCACTTGTGCTGGTCATGGACGAGGCTACGAGTGCGCTGGATACGCAAACCGAGGCCCTAGTTACGGCGGCGATCGGTTCCATTGGAGCCGACGTCACAAAAGTCGTGGTGGCACACCGCCTCGCCACCATCCAGCAATCAGATCGAATCTTCTTCATGCGCGAAGGCGAACTGCTCGGAGGCGGCACCTTCGCAGAGCTTGTCAACGCCCACCCTGATTTTGCCCGACAGGCCGAGCTTGCGGGCCTCGCCTGACCGCCTCTCGCGAGGCCGCACCTCTGCGAACCCGGATAGGATACGTGGGTGTCTCTCCGTAACCGTAGCGTTCTAGTAACCGGCGGTGCCGGTTTCATTGGCAGCCATCTTGTCGACCGGCTCATCTCGGAAGGCCCCAAGAAGATTGTTGTCGTCGACAACTACTTTTTGGGCAACGATGCGAACCTCGATCACGCTCGTTCGGCCTACCCGGATCTCACCGTGCTCAGACTTGATGCATCTAATCTCGCTGCGATGCAGGATGTCGTCGCGGAGCACGAGATCGAGACAGTATTCGACCTGGCAGTTGTTCCGCTCCCCACGTCCCTGGCATATCCCCACTGGACGATGATGACCAATATCGGGATTACGGCCACCTTCTGCGAGATCGCTCGTCGCGGCCTGGTCGAGCGTCTCGTGCACATGTCCAGTTCCGAGGCATACGGTTCTGGCCACTATGTGCCTATGGATGAAGACCATCCAGATGACGCGATCACGCCGTACGCTGCAGCAAAGGCAGCCGAAGATCACATCATCCGCTCATACGTCAAGACCTTTGGAATCGACGCGACCGTTGTCCGCCCCTTCAACAACTACGGACCTCGCCAGAATCCCGGGTCGTACGCGGGTATCATCCCGATTGTCGTGCAGCGAGTGGCAAAGGGTTTGCCCATAGAAATCCATGGTGACGGCGAGCAGACACGAGACTTCACCTTCGTGAGGGATACAGCCGACCTGACCATTGCCATCCATGAGACGCCAGAGGCACGAGGCCTTGAGATCAACGTGGCGACGGGCGTGGGAACGTCTGTGAACGTGTTGGTTGAAAGAATCTTCGAAATTATGGGGGTGCCCAACCACCCCGTGGTGCACACACCGGAACGTCCCGGCGACGTGCGGCGCCACCAAGCCGATGCGAGTCGACTCGTATCTCTTGTAGGCCGGCAGCCTGCTGTACTCAGCAGCGATGCGCTTGCCGAGACGGTCGAGTGGTACCAGAAATCGTTCGCGTGACCGTCTATCGGCTGACGGCCTAGCCGTTTCGAATCATGACGATTACCGGTGAGTTCATTGTCCTCGCGAAGAAGGTGTGTCTTCACCTAAGCTACGAATACCATCGACGGTTCGGGCGGGGGAATTCCGTCGAGTGGATCGTGGGGCCTTACGAGGTCGCGAACATGGTTATCGACGTAGCGAGCGCTCTCCCGTCGGCCGAATCGGCCGTGATGGCCAAGCACCCGTTCTACCAGCACGCCTATGACTGGCAGGCCCCGGAAGCTCGAACCGTACTCGGCGATTGGTTTGCAAAGCGATTTCGTGGCCCGATCAAGCTGGGAGAACTCGCCGCGCGTGCCGACGGTTTCATCTACATTGGCGGCCAGGGATTCATCACCGCTTCTGACGATCGACGCCGGTATGAGTTTCAGTTCCTCAAGAGGCGCGGCAAGAGAGTCGTGTGCTATTTCACAGGGAACGATGTCCGCTCGCCTGAGCTCATGGCTCAGCTGGAACGAGAGCGCGGCGAACCGAATCTTGGCACGTACCTAGCGGAAACGAACCCACTATTTGCGAGTTCCTCCTACGAGACATACCAACGGGAGATCGCCGCTACCGCAGATGAATATGCCGACGTGATTCTCACGTCGCCGTTCGACAACAGCTCCCACATAACCCGCCCAACCGAGCCGTTCCTGTACTTCTTTCCTGATGAACGGATCGCGACGAGTTTCGAAAAATTCGAGGATACGTCTCGTCCTGTGATCTTGCACGCGCCGTCGTCGCCGGTCATCAAAGGTACGCAACTCGTTCGAGCGGCGGTCGCCGAACTGCGCGATGAGGGCTACGACTTCGACTACGTCGAGCTTCTCAGGCAGCCGCATGAAGAGGTCGTTGGAAACCTCGCGCGGGCCCACATAGTACTGAATCAGTTCTATTCCATGACCCCAGGGGTATTCGGGATCGAAGCGTTAGCTGCGGGGTGCGTGGTCATGATGAGCCCATCGGAAGACGATGAGCCAACCATTCTTCCCGAGTCGCGTGATGCGTGGATTGTCACCCGCCATTATGAGGTCACTCGAAACCTGCGGCGCGTGCTTGATTGCCCAGAGTCCTGGGAGGCTCAGGCCCGTGCAGGAGTCGAGTGGGTCAGAGGGCACGCCTCGTACAGCGTCAACGGTCCGCGGCTCGCCTCCATGCTGGCCGCACCTGACGGAAGTCTGTAAAAAAGGCATTTCGGGCGACCTGCTTTAGGATGGATCGGGCGCGGCGGTCGCTGGGGTTTGGCGATCCGCGCATAGACTTACGTGGGTGGTTGATCGGGGGGTTCCATTGGCCAAGATGCGGTTCGTGTGTGTCATTGTTGCGACAATGGCGCTGGTTCTGTCGCTGCTCGTGCCCGCGAATAGGGCGGAGTCGAGCGTTGTCTTTGACCCGGGCTTCATCATCACCGATGAGCTTTTCTACGACAGCAACGCGATGTCTGCGACTGAGATACAGTCTTTCCTCGACCTCAAAATCGGCGCTTGTGCCAATGGAATGTGTCTCAATGTTGCAGTCCTGCCCGTAGCCGCTCGCGCTGCTCGGTACTCGCAGTCAACCGGCGCGCTGATATGTTCCGCGATCGCGGGAGGTGAGATGCGTGCGTCCGAATTGATTTATCGAACGCAGGTTGCTTGTGGCATTTCGGCCAAGGTGATCTTGGTCACACTTCAGAAGGAGCAAGGTCTCGTCACGGACCAGGCCCCAAGCAGCCGCGCGCTCAGGGCTGCTATGGGAATGGGTTGCCCCGATACGGCACCGTGCGACACCGCATTTGAAGGTCTCGCGACCCAAATTATCTCCGGTACAGGTCAGTTGAAAGCCTATAAGGCGGCTGCGTTCGCGCGGCAACCCGGGGTGCACTTCATTGATTTTTTCACGAGTGCGAGCTGCGGGGGCACATATGTAAACATTCGAAATTACGCGACAGCCGCGCTCTACAACTACACGCCCTACCAGCCCAACGCGGCAGCCATCGCTAATCCCTACCGGTTGGGTGACAATTGCTCAAGCTACGGCAACCGCAACTTTTTCAACTATTACACCGATTGGTTCGGTTCGCCCGTAGGTGTGCCACTCCCCGCGACCAACGAGCCGCCGTTCGTGCTTGGTCGCGACAAGTCTGGCGACTTGTGGCTCTATGGGACCAACGGGTCGGGCTCATGGCAGCCGAAGGTGCGCGTTGGACAGGGCTGGGACCAGATGGTGGGAGTTGCCATCGCCGGCGATGTCAATGGGGATGTACTCCGCGATATTTTCGCGCTTGACAAGGCAGGCGTGCTTTGGCTCTACCCCACCGATGGATGGGCAGGATTGAGGGCTCGAGTGCAGGTAGCTACTGGGTGGAACTCGGTAGTGGGGCTTGTCGCTCCGGGAGATATGACCGGAGACGGCCGTGAAGACCTGATCGCTATTACCTCCGACGGAGCGATGAAGCTCTATCCCGGTGATGGCCGTGGTGGTCTGAGGACTGCCCAGCCGCTTGGATCAGGATGGAACTTGGCGACCGCGGTCCTTGGGGTCGGAGATTTCGATGGTGATGGTCACAACGATCTCATGAGCGTCGATGTTGCGGGCCGGTTGTCGTTGCACGGCGGCACGGGTGCGGGATCCTTGCGCCCAGCTCGGCAGATCGGAACAGACTGGAACACGATGACTGCCATCGTTGGTGTGCGCGACTTCGATGGAAGTGGCACTGCTGACGTGCTGAGTCGCGATATGGCCGGTTCTCTCTGGCTATATCGGGGAAATGGCAGTGGAGGATGGTTGGGCCGGGTATTGGTCGGCAGCGGCTGGAATGTCATGGACATGATCGTCGGTTCGGGCGATCCTGGGCGCCGCCCGCTATTGAGCCCTGGCGTTGGGGATGTGAATGGTGATGGTTCGCGTGATGTGATTGCTCTGGACGCTAGTGGGAGCTTGTGGTTGTATCCGGGTAACGGGTCGGGCGGTCTTGGGTCAAGG
>NZ_JANLVV010000163.1:0-2012 GCF_031364185.1 Salinibacterium sp.
CCGGCGTCATAAGCGGCGCGCAACAGCTCGACCGCGGGAGCCGACTCGTGCGGGAATGTCATGTGGGCGCGGGCCTGGGCGTTGTCAGGGTGTGCTCCCGGTGCCGGGCCTCGCAGGATCGCAAGCTCGGCCGAGGATTGAGTGCCGCCGTTGGCTTTGCGTTCCCGGGCCACCTTCGTGTTGCGAGTTGGCCCATATTCGATCACTTTCAGACCGTTCTTGAGTTCCGCGTACGCCTCTGGCTTACGGGTATACAGCGGCGACTGATACACGATCGCAGTCGCAGCACACAACAAATCGGTGCGATCCAGGGGTGAATCCGGGCGCGCGATCGAGTAGCGCGCTTCCATTTCCAGCTTCTGATAGACGTCGAGGATGGTCAAGTCGAATTGGACGGGCGTGGTCCAGGTCCAGGCCTTTGGGGTGGGTCGGTCCACAAATCGACGCCCGTACGCGTCCTGTGAGTGCAATACGAGTGCGACATCCATGGCGAGACCGGTGCTGATGAATATTGCGTCGCCCTCCTTGAACATCACACGGTCCATCCCCGTGGCAAGAACGGTGAAATCAATCGTCACCGCACGGGCAGTAGCAAGATCCACACTGCCAGGGAATTCTTGGATGGGGCTAGGTTGCCGGGGTTCTAGCTCAAGATTCAGAAGTCCGCTGCTGTGGCGCGTCACCGAGATGATCGGATCAAAAATCTGTTGCGTGAAGGGCGCGACCAAGTAACACGTCGCCGGGCGCATAACAACGAACTGGGGAGCACCATCGTCGTCGAGTGCCGTCAGCGCCGTGAACCGCGCGAAGTCCGGATTCGACACAAAGTCGACCACACGGTCACGCGGATTTCCCAGCACTGTGACGTTCGGGTCCCGATAAAGGTCGAGCCTAGGCAGGCCAGCTTTCATGAAGGCCTTGTGCTTCGGAGCTGTGGTGAAATCCTTGTACAAATCCATGGCCGGAACATATCAGCTGGCGGGGCGTGCAAGGGGTACGTGAGGATGATTCCAAAGGGTGACTCGCACGACGTGGGCCGCCTCGACACTTTGGGATCGGTTGTTGCTGCAAATCAGATCGCACGCATCGGGACTGCCTAATCCCTACTGTGCTAAGTCATGCGCCGACACCCCACCCTCAAGTGGCCCGCTATACAGCACCGTCACACCCGCGACATCCCTGTCAGCCTGCTCTACTGATATGCCCTCCAGTGTCCGCAGAAGCTCAGGCTTAACATCCGCCGCCGAATGAGAAGAGTCGACCAGGAAATTGGTCAGCTGCGTAGCAGCCTGATCCCAGGTGAGGCCGTTAATATGTTTTCACCCGTCGAACCCTTGATCCCGAAGTCGCTGAGACGCCATTCCCGGCCGCCCTCGAGGACCCTGTTGTACCCATCAGGCTTTGACGGGCCGTCGCAACTGGAGCCGAACACAAGCAGGGCTTCGACGGCGAACCGGTACGCGGGCGCTCGTTCCTCCTCGTCTGCGAACGCAAACGGCCTGACACCCACAGCATTTCCCCAGACGGACTAGCCCCGAATAGCTGGATCGTCGTTCGAAAATACGCGTCTCCGGTGACAGCATCCCGAGCCTCGTTAGTTGATGCGTCGAAGGGAATAACGCGGTCGCCCCAGCTCAGAACGAGCGCGCTGCCCGGCACCCGGCCGTGCCCGGACGCGTAAACGAGCGCGACATCGCGATCGACATCAACCACCGCCCGAGCTTCCAAATTCGATTCCGAATGAATAGACGATTCGATTTCAAACATTCGTGCCCCACCCGCTTCAGTTCAAGCTGATCAATACTCGGAGCCAAACTATGACGAGAAAACCTGTCGGATCCTCCTACAGGGGTGTCGGATAGCTTGTGTTGGGGCGTTTTCATCCCCCGGAAGCGAGACACGGGTGACTGTCATTGAATGGTGGGCGAATGAGAATCGCTGCCGATCACAAGGACCGGGTCAGAGCGTTGAAAACCTCAGGCGCCGGGATTACCGGAATTGCCCTAGGTCTC
>NZ_JANLVV010000170.1:0-1892 GCF_031364185.1 Salinibacterium sp.
GCCACGCCCGACCACAGCAGGCGCAACGGTCTCGTGATCAACCTGATGCTGGTGGCAACCTTCGTCGTCATCCTTAACGAGACCATTATCGGCGTCGCCATTCCGCGATTAATGGACGATCTCAATATTGCAGCGAGCACCGCGCAGTGGCTGTCGACCGCATTCATGCTGACGATGGCGGTTGTCATCCCGACTACTGGCTTTCTCATGCAACGGCTGCACACTCGCACCGTATTCATCCTCGCCATGAGCCTGTTCACGCTGGGCACCGCCATTGCGGCGATCGCGCCCGGCTTCGAAGTGCTGCTCGCGGGACGCATTGTGCAGGCCAGCGGCACAGCCATCATGATGCCGCTGCTCATGACCACGGTGATGACCCTGGTGCCGACTCATTCACGCGGTCGGACGATGGGCAACATCTCCATCGTCATCTCAGTGGCCCCCGCTCTCGGCCCGACAATTTCCGGGCTTATCCTGAGCGTCTTCGACTGGCGCTTTATTTTCATCCTCGTCTTGCCGATCGCCATCGTTGCACTCGCGATCGGTGGTACACGCGTTCAGAACGTCAGCGAACCGCGCAAGGTTCCGCTCGACGCGCTCTCAGTGGTGTTGTCAGCGTTCGCCTTCGGTGGGCTCATATACGGGCTCAGCAGCCTTGGCGAAACCATATCCGGAACCGCCGTCGTGACCGCCTGGATACCCGTTGCCGTCGGGACGATCGCTCTCGGGCTTTTTATCGCACGCCAGCTGTCGCTTCAACGAACAGACAGCGCGTTCCTCGACCTTCGAACATTCAGTGCGCGCGGGTTCGGCGTCTCGATCATTCTCATGGTGATCCTCATGGGTGCACTGTTCGGCACGATTATTTTGCTGCCCATCTACATGCAGGATGTTCTCGGTCTGCTTCCCGTTCAAGCCGGACTAATCCTTCTGCCCGGCAGTGTGCTCATGGGACTACTCGGGCCCGTGGTCGGACGACTCTACGACAGGGTCGGGCCGCGACCTTTGCTCGTGCCCGGCACCGTCGTCGTCAGCCTTGCCCTGTGGTCCATGACCATGTTCACCGAAGGCACGCCGTGGCAACTCGTGGTCGTGGCCCACGTCGCGCTCAGTCTCGGCCTGGGTTTCACCTTCACTCCGCTGTTCACCTCATCGCTCGGCTCCCTCAAACCGTCTCTCTATGCCTCCGGAAGCGCCACGATCGGAACGGTGCAGCAGCTAGCCGGAGCTGCCGGAACGGCGCTCTTCATCGCACTACTCACGATCGGGTCGGCTTCGGCGATCGGCAGCGGCTTAACCGAAATCCCGGCGCTCGCATCCGGTGTGCACCTGGCGTTCGTGGCGGGCGCTGCGCTGTCAATACTCGCGGTCATCGCCGCGTTCTTCGTGCCGCGGCCCATCGTGCCCGAAGACACACAGGCGCCCCACTAACAAATCCAGAGGGCTGGTTCAGCCGCGCGGTGGGGTGCTGCTTTCGGAAATTCAGGAAGGCGGCCCGCCGCCACGATCCCCGGCCCCGCACTTACTGAGGTTGCCAGGGTCAGCGAAGCCGTCGTCCTGAGTTTCCGAAAGGCGGTCGACTTCACGCGCGCGGCTGATGGAAAGTCAGAGCAGGCGGGCCCGCAACTGTGGCCAGCTCGCCGCGAATCCAGGATGCAGCGGCAACCCCTCCACGTCGGCAACCGGCACCCACGCCAACGCCACGCTTTCGGCATCGCCGATCACGGGTTCGAACTCCTCTACGGCTTCGGCGACGACCGTCGTGTACGCCCACACTCCGCGATCCAGCACAGTGGTGAACATCACGCGCAGCAGGGATGAATCAACCCCCGCCTCCTCATGCGCCTCTCGCAGGGCGCCCTGTTCAGCGGTCTCATCAGATTTGCGGGCGC
>NZ_JANLVV010000180.1:0-8231 GCF_031364185.1 Salinibacterium sp.
TATTCCCCACTGCTGCCTCCCGTAGGAGTCTGGGCCGTGTCTCAGTCCCAGTGTGGCCGGTCACCCTCTCAGGCCGGCTACCCGTCGTCGCCTTGGTGGGCCATTACCTCACCAACTAGCTGATAGGCCGCGAGTCCATCCCAGACCGAAATTCTTTCCAGCTCCTAGCCATGCGGCTGAAGCTCGTATCCGGTATTAGACACCGTTTCCAGTGCTTATCCCAGAGTCTGGGGCAGGTTACTCACGTGTTACTCACCCGTTCGCCACTGATTCAGAGGAGCAAGCTCCTCTTTCACCGTTCGACTTGCATGTGTTAAGCACGCCGCCAGCGTTCATCCTGAGCCAGGATCAAACTCTCCATAAATGTTTGATTGCACAAGACTGGCTAAAGACGAATCTAAAGTTTGTCGAGGCACATCTAGCGCAGGGACTAACCGGAATGGGCTAGAACCCTGCAAGTTTGAAACTGACAGAACAAATCAATACTGACTTGCTTTGTTGTTTATATCTTTTCCAAAGGAATCCGGATGCTACTCACGTTCAGATCCGGAAGGATCTGACGATAAATAACACCACGGGTTTTTGGCATTTGACATTGTGCACGCTGTTGAGTTCTCAAGGATCGGACGCTCCGGCAACTCGACTTTGCGGTGTCGCTGCTGGGCATTTGCCTTTGTGTGCTACCCTTCGCTTTCGCTTGGGCAACTTGTCTAACCTACCACCTTCGCAGTGCTTGTCAAATCAACTCCTGCGAGCAGAAAAGCGCGCTGAGCCGGTTCCACCAGATGACGAGATGGGCTTTCATTCTAAGATCTGAAGCCAGGAACTGCAACGAGAATTCGCCGCAAAACTGACTGTGTGACTTAGAAGTTCGTCCCTCTTGAGGCCGGCAAGCTGTGGGTTTGATCCGCACCGGGCTTGTCCGCACCTTTGGGGTGACAAGTGATTACTTTACGTTGACCCTCGGGGGCTGGCAAATTTCACCACATCCCGGGCGTGTCTCCGGTCAACGCGCTCCACTGCTATTCGACGAACACTCCCGCCAGGGTCTTCTTTCCCCTACGCAATACGGCCATCCGCCCATGCAACATCGCGACACCTACGGTTGCCGCGTCATCATCAACCCGCTCGTTATTCAGATAGACACCGCCCTCCCCCACCGACCGACGGGCCGCGCCCAGACTCGGGCTGAGGCCGGTGTCGACCAGCAACTGCGCGACAGTGGTCCACGCCGGAGTGGTCGTGTTAGGCAACTCACGGAGTGCGGCCTCAAGAGTCGTAGCATCCAACTCGGCCAGGTCCCCCCGCCCGAACAGGGCACCAGCCGCAGCAACGGCCGCCTGCGTCGCCGAGGCGCCATGCACCAGGCTCGTCACCTGTAGCGCGAGCACCGTTTGCGCCTCGCGCCGGAACGGTTCCGCCGCAACGCTCGCTTCCAGGGCCTCGATCTCTGACCTGGGCAGAAAAGTGAAGATCCTGAGCCGCTCGATAACGTCCGAGTCGTCGGTGTTGAGCCAAAACTGATAGAACGCGTACGGGCTGGTCATCGCCGGATCGAGCCACACGGCATTTCCCTCGCTTTTGCCGAACTTCGTACCGTCGGAGTTCGTTATCAGCGGTGTGCCGATCGCGTGCGCACTGGCGCCTTCCGACTTATGGATCAGGTCGGTGCCACTGGTCAGATTGCCCCACTGGTCGCTACCCCCGGTCTGCAACACACAACCGTATGTTCGGTACAGCTCGAGGAAGTCCATGCCCTGCAGGATCTGGTAGCTAAATTCTGTGTAGCTGATTCCAGCATCGCTGTTGAGTCGCGCGCTCACAGCATCCTTCTTCAGCATGGTGCCTACCCTGAAAAACTTGCCCACGTCCCGCAGGAAGTCGATCGCGCTCATCGGCGCTGTCCAGTCCAGATTGTTCACCAGTCGCACCGGGTTCGCGCCCTCGAAGCTAAGGAATCTCGAGACCTGCGCCTGCAGGTAGCCCACCCATTCGTTGACGGTCGCCACGTCATTGAGGGTTCGCTCTGCCGTCGGGCGCGGATCCCCGATCAGGCCTGTCGAACCGCCGACCAGGCCCAGAGGCCGATGGCCCGCTAGCTGAAGCCGTCGCATCAACAGCAATTGCACAAGATTGCCCAGGTGGAGACTCGGGGCCGTCGGGTCGAAACCGCAGTAGTAGGTGACCGGCGGGCCGGCAAGCAGCCGTTTGAGCTCATCGGCGTTGGTGGAGACGTGCACAAGGCCACGCCAATTGATCTCGTCCCATACATCGGGAAACGACGGATCATTGTGTTGGGCCGCCAGGGACTGCCCTTCGAGTTCTGCCACGAGTCCCACCGTACCGGAGGTTCATTCGCCGGGAGCGGGGTCGGAGAACCAAGGCGGGTACACGCGGGCCGCCGATACGACCGCGATGATCAAGGGCCCCGTTTTCGTGCGGTGGCGGGCCGGTACGGGGAGACTGACGGTTCGCCGGGCATCCAGAACCGCCAAGGATACTCGGATGAGCCGCCGGGTCCCGAGACGCCCGTGCGCGGTCCGGTCTCGAACGCGGCGCTATGGGTGGGCAGAATGAGCCGGACGCGGTTGCCGTCGAGGTCGGCGCCGCCGTCGACGAGCGAGATCCCGAGCGCCACACACAATCGTGCAGGGCCGCGGGCGAGGTCTTCATCTGATCGGCTGGTCGCGCGTCTGACCCTTGCGACGTCGAGCCCTTCCACAACCTCGGCGCCGCGCAGCAGCACGGCGGACGCCACGCCCAGCGGTGAGCAGACGACATTGGCGCACACGTGCATGCCATAGGTGAAGTACGTGTAAAGGTGTCCCGGCGGCCCAAACATCACGGCGTTGCGCCTGCCCGGCCCTCGATAGGCGTGAGAGCCCGGATCTGTCTCACCCAGGTAGGCCTCGACCTCGGTGATCCGCACCGTCACCTCATCCACGCGAAGCAGCGCACCGAGCAGTGCTGGCGCTACCTCGATGGCTGGACTAGCGAGGAAGTCCCGGTCAAGAATTGATCGACTCCCGGCTCAGAAGAGCGGGATGCCGTTGAGCGACACCACCACGAAAGCCGCGGCGATCAGGACAACGCAGACAACCACCACGATCGTGACTCCGCGCCGCGTCATTCCGCGACGCCACCACCCCGGATCCTGGTCATTGCCTGTCGTCACACTGTGCCCCTTGTCGCCAGGGCTCGAACTCGGGCGGTTAATTCGGCCCGCTGCTCAGCAACCCTCTCGGGCGCCGTGCCGCCAACGCCGTTGCGGCTTGCGACCGAGCCCTCGACGGTGAGCACATCACGAAGCGCCGCAGTCAGGTGAGGTGAAATCGCTGCGTACTGCTCGTCGCTGGGTTCATGAAGTTCCAGCGACTGCTCCTCGCACCACCGCACGAGCGATCCGCTGATTTCGTGGGCCTCCCTGAAGGGAACGTGGCGACGCACGAGCCAGTCGGCAACGTCGGTGGCGAGTGAAAAACCCTGGGGGGCAAGTTGCGCCATCCGCTTCGTATGAAAAGTCAGTGTCGAGACCATCCCGGTGAATGCGGGAAGCAACACTTCAAGCGTTTCGACCGAATCGAAGACAGGTTCTTTGTCTTCCTGCAGATCGCGGTTATAGGCGAGCGGAAGGCCCTTGAGAGTGGCGAGCAAGCCGGCGAGATTGCCGATAAGGCGCCCGGACTTGCCGCGGGCGAGCTCCGCGATATCTGGATTCTTCTTCTGGGGCATGATCGACGATCCCGTTGAATAGCCGTCATCCAGGGTGAGAAATCCAAATTCGCGGGTGTTCCAGAGGATGATTTCTTCGGCAAACCGGGACAGATCTATGCCCAACTGCGCGGCAATAAAGGCGAACTCAGCCACGACATCCCTACTGGATGTCGCATCGATTGAATTCTCGGTCGGTCGGCTCAGTCCGAGCCGGGCCGCAACAAGCGCAGGGTCGAGCCCGAGGCTAGAGCCTGCGAGCGCCCCTGCGCCATAGGGCGAGGTGGATGCCCGCACCCTCCAGTCGCGCACGCGCTCGAGAGTGCGCACCAGTGGCCAGGCATGCGCCAACAGGTGATGTGCGAGCAACACGGGTTGCGCATGCTGCAGGTGCGTGCGCCCCGGCATGATCGCCAATTCGTGACGTTCAGCCTGCGCGGCGATGGCGTCAATGAGGTCGACCACCAGAGTAGCGATCACAGTGGCATGATTAAGCAGGTACAGCCGGATGAGGGTTGCGATCTGGTCGTTCCTGCTGCGACCGGCACGGAGCTTGCCACCGAGCGCGGGGCCCAGGATGTCAATCAACCCACGCTCGAGGGTCGCGTGCACGTCTTCCTCGGATTCACGAGGTGTGAGGCCGCCCTCGGAAAGTTGCGCCTCCAGCGTGCCGAGCGCATCCACCATCATGTCGAGCTCGGTTTTTGTCAGGTAACCCGCGGCGGCGAGCGCCGCGGCATGAGCCCGGGACCCCGCGAGATCGTATGGGGCCAACTGCCAGTCAAAATGAGTCGACCGGCTCAGTGCCACTAACTCTGGGGAAGGACCGGTCGAAAAGCGCGCTCCCCAGAGCGAGCCCTCGCCCGTGGCGCCCTGACTCGACGTGGACACGCTCACACCGCGTCGCTCCGCAGGTCGCGGCGCGCGCTGATCTTCGACGGGAGTGACCATATCTCGATGAAGCCCTTGGAGAGTGACTGGTCGAAGGTATCGCCGGTGTCATAGGTGGCGAGGCTGAAGTCGTACAGGCTCTGCTCGCTCTTCTGGCCGGTGACCGTGGCGCGGCCGCCCTGCAACTTCAACCGGATGTCGCCGCTCACGTACTTCTGGGTGTCGTCGATGAAGACGTCGAGCGATCGCTTGAGACCCGAAAACCAGAGCCCGTCATAGACAAGGTTCGACCACTCGGCTTCGACACCGCGCTTATAGCGACCGAGGTCCCGCTCCAGCGTGAGAGCCTCGAGGGCTTCGTGCGCCTCGATGAGGGCCATGGCGCCGGGCGCTTCGTACACTTCCCGGCTCTTGATGCCCACGAGGCGGTCTTCGACAACGTCGATGCGGCCGACGCCATGCTTGCCGGCGAGCGCGTTCAGCCTCTCGATGATCTCGAGCGCGCTCAACTGCTCTCCGTCAAGAGCGACCGGGATGCCGGAGTCGAAGGTGATGATGACCTCGTCGGCGTCGCGCGCGATCGATGGGTCTTGCGTGTACTCATACAGGTCTTCGATCGGGGCGTTCCAGGGGTCTTCGAGGAAGCCGGTTTCGACCGCGCGACCCCATACGTTCTTATCGATCGAATATGGATTCGCCGCCGACTGACGGATCGGCAGGTTGTGCTGCTCGGCGTAGATGATTGCCTTGTCCCGGGTGAGTGCGAGGTCGCGTACGGGAGCGATGCTCGTGAGCTCGGGCGCGAGAGCAGCCACCGCCGCCTCGAACCGCACCTGGTCGTTACCCTTGCCGGTGCATCCATGAGCCACGCTGTCTGCGCCGAGCTTCTTCGCCGTGATCGCGAGATGCTTCGCGATGACCGGCCGACTAAGCGCCGAAACCAGGGGGTAGCGCTTTTGGTACAAGGCGTTGGCCTTGAGGGCCGGCATCAGAAAGTCATCGGCGAATTCGTCCTTCGCGTCGACGACGATCGACTCCACGGCGCCGCAGTCGAGCGCGCGCTGGCGGATGTCATTCATGTCTTCGCCACCCTGGCCGACATCGACCGCAAGGGCGACGACCTCCTTGCCCGTGGCATCCTTCAACCACCCAATTCCCACCGAGGTGTCGAGGCCACCGGAATAGGCGAGGACGACGCGTTCTGTCATGATTCTGGGCTCTTTCTCTGGTGGGTTGCGGGATCAAGCCTATCGGCGGGCACAAGTCTGGCCGCGCCGCGAGCGGCTGCCGTCAGCACCCGCCCACGCGGGCCTGCGCCGGGAAAATGCCTTCACAGGAATGCGGCACTGCGTGGTCGAGATCACCCGGAGTGCTCCAGAAGCCACACCATGAGCGCCTTCTGGGCGTGCAGCCGGTTTTCGGCCTCGTCCCAGATGACGCTCTGGGGGCCATCGATGACCTCCGATGTCACCTCATAACCCCGATCGGCAGGGAGGCAGTGCAAGAAAATCGCGTCCGGCTTCGCGAGGGCCATCATGTCGGCGTCGACCTTATACGCGCTGAGGGATGCCACGCGCGCGGCCTTCTCCTCCTCCTTGCCCATCGACACCCAGGTGTCAGTGACTATGACATCCGCACCGGCGACCGCCTCGAGCGGGTCGGTGTAGATCGATACCGATCCGCCGGTCTGCACCGCAATAGCGTCGGCATCAGTCACGATCCGCTCGTCGGGCAGGTAGTCGACAGGGCACGCCACGCGCACATGCATTCCTGCCGTGGCACCGGCAAGCAGGTACGAGTGCACCATGTTGTCGGCCCCGTCGCCGAGGAACGTGACGGTCAGGCCAGCGAGGTGGCCCTTGTGCTCGCGGATGGTCAGGAGATCGGCTAGCAGCTGGCAGGGGTGGAATTCATCGCTGAGCGCATTGATCACGGGAACGATGGTATCGGCCGCCATATCAACAAGGCCGGACTGCGCATAGGTGCGCCACACGATCGCAGCCACCTGGCGCTCGAGCACTCGCGCGGTGTCTGATGGGCTCTCTTTGCCGCCAAGCTGGCTGTTCGCCGTCGAGATGATCAGCGGAACTCCACCGAGATCGGCGACGCCGACCGCAAACGACACCCGTGTGCGGGTCGACGACTTATCAAAAATCACCGCGACGGTCTGGGGGCCTGCGAGAGGCGTGCGACCCCAGCGGTCCGCCTTGATTTGCTCGGCGAGATCCAGGATGGCGGTCTGCTCGGCCTGGGTCACATCGTCGTCGCGGAGGAAATGGCGCGTCACGGTTATCCTTTCGGTGCGCTGGCGTTCAGCGCTGCTGTGAATTTCTCTATGAACTCTGCTACCTCGGTATCGCCGATGATGAGCGGCGGGGCCAAACGAATGCTGACGTCGGTGGGCGCGTTCACGATGAGGCCGAGCCGTGCAGCCTCAGCCACGACCGTCGGGCCGACCGGCGCGGAGAGTCCCACGCCGATGAGCAGGCCAGCACCGCGGATCTCCTCGACGAGCGGCAGGCCGACGAGAGCCGCGCTGATGTCGGCGCCGCGACGGGCCGCATTCTCGACAAGGCCGGCCCTCTCGATCTCAGCCAGCACCGCGTCGGCGGCGGCGGTGACCAGCGGATTTCCCCCGAACGTGCTGCCATGCTGCCCCGCGATAAGTAAATCGGACGCCGCGCCAAAGGTCACGAGGGCGCCGATCGGCACACCCCCGCCAATACCCTTCGCGAGCACTACCGCGTCGGGAATGATGTCGTCGTGCTGGAAGCCGAACCAACGACCCGTGCGGCCGGCGCCGGTCTGGATTTCGTCGATGATGAGCAGTGCTCCATGGCGAGCCGTGATCTCACGTGCGGCGACGAGATAGCCGGCTGGCAGGTCGATGACTCCTGCCTCACCCTTGATCGGTTCGACGACGAGCGCCGCGACATCCGGACCCATCGCCATCTCGAGAGCCTCGATCGTGGAGTCAATATGCGAGACGTTAGGCAGCAATGGCTCGAAGGCTTCGCGCAGCGCGGGCTTACCCGTCAACGACAGCGCACCCATGGTGCGACCGTGAAAACTATTGCGCAAACTCAGGATGCGAGGCCTCCCGGTGCGCCTGGCGAGCTTGATCGCGGCCTCGATGGCCTCGGCTCCTGAATTTCCAAAGTAGACGCGCCCGTGCTCGCCGGCACCCGTCAACCGGCGTAGGCGTTCGGCGAGTTGAAGCTGCGGTGGCGTGGCGAAGTAATTGGACACGTGCGCCAGTGTTGCGATTTGCCGACTCACCGCCTCTACCAGCACCGGATGGGCGTGGCCGAGCGAGTTCACCGCAATTCCGGCCAGGAAGTCGAGGTACTTTCTGCCCTCGGAGTCCCAGACGTAGCAGCCTTCACCGCGCACCAACTCGACGCTCGGCAGGGCTGCAGATTTCATCATCCGCTCTGAATATTCGCGCTGCCAGGTCATGCCGGTACCACCTCCGTGCCAATCCCGCTCTGGGTGAAGACCTCGAGCAGGATGGAATGTTTCGCGCGACCATCGATGATCGCCGCCTTGGGAACTCCCCCCGTGACCGCGTCGAGACACGCTGTCATCTTGGGGATCATCCCCGACTCAAGGCCCGGCAGCAGTTGAGT
>NZ_JANLVV010000385.1:0-1248 GCF_031364185.1 Salinibacterium sp.
GTGGCGGTCACCGATATCGATGAGGTTGGTCGGATCGAACCCGCGCCACTGCCCGCCGCAGAACCACTCCACCCACGCGTGCGATTCGCCGGCGATGGTCTCGCCGATCGCGGCATCCGGTTTCGGATGCAGGTAGCCGGATACGTACCGCGCCGGGATTCCCACCGAGCGCAGCGCGCCGAGCGCAAGGTGCGCGATGTCCTGGCAGACACCCTTGCGCACGGCCCATGCCTCCGCCGCGGTCGAGGTGACCGCCGTGACACCCTGCATGTACTCGACCGCGTCACCGATCGCCGCGCTGATCTCGTGCGCGGCGGCACATGAGTCGGTAGCGCGGCCGGCGATCTCGCGAGCGATAGCCGCGACCTCCTCGGGCGGTTTGGTGCGCCTGGTCTGCGTCAACTGCTCCACGGTCTCGGTGGTGCGCTCGACGGCGATAGCCAGGTCATCCCAACTCAGGTCGTCATGCTCGTGGGGTCGTGGACGCACCTCAACCAGGCTCGTCGCGGTCAGCGCCAGCTCTTTATGAGCGGTAAGGATCTCGAAGGACGTCACCCGCGAACCCCAGTAGTCGACATAGCCATGGTGGCTCGACATCGGCAGGATCTCGAGGTTCGAGTACAGCACGAGCTGACCGTCTGAGCTGACCGGCAGCATTCTCGCCTCGTTGTACGACGCCGTGACATCACCGCCGTAATGGAAGCCGGTCATGTGCTTGATGCGAAGGCGGTTCACGAGGTCTCTCTCACCCAGCTCGGGGCCGCGTTGGTCGGGAAGTAGCGCTGGCGGATCGCCTCGGAGGCAGCGCTGGTCGCGGCCTGCACGTTATCCATGTGCATGGTCAGGTCTTCTAGTATCTCGGCGATCGGCCGGTACTCCAGTTCGCTGCGAATCTGCCCGAGCAGCCGCTGCGACAGGTCAGACACCCCCACCCTGTCGCTTCGTGGTTCGAGCTCGCGCATGCACTCCTCGGCGCGAGTGACGGAGTACAGGATGCTGCGGGGGAACAGCCGATCGAGCAGCAGGAACTCGGCCGCGTTCCGGGCGCTCGGCACCCCGCGATAGGTGCGCAGATAGGCCTCGTAGGCCCCGCAGGAGCGGAGGATTGTCGTCCACGACGGCCCGCTCGCCTCGGTCAGTGAGCGCGTCGCGAGCAGGCGGGCCGTCATGTCGGCACGCTCAATGGAGCGGCCGAGCGTGAAGAACTGCCACGCCTCATCCCGACTCGTGCCCGACTCGATGATGCCC
>NZ_JANLVV010000239.1:0-1821 GCF_031364185.1 Salinibacterium sp.
TGTAGGTGTGGTCGCCGTCATCCATCAGCAGGGGCAGCCCCCCGACGGTGGACCAGAGCCAGTCCTCCGTGGCCGTTCCCTCGGTGCGGGTCTGGCGCAGGCCTCGGGCGTCCGTCGTGTACCCGACGGATCCAGTGGGAGTTATGACCGATGCGAGGTAGCCGGCGGCGTCGTACCCGTAGGTTGTGGCCGTGCCGCCGACAGGACCGGATGAGGCGCGGCGCCCGGCCGTGTCGTAGACCCTCCGGCGGTCTTGTCATCGAGAACCTCGCCGGGGTGGAGCGGGCGAGCAAAAGGGGTGGATGCGAGTTAGATGTCAGGGGGCTCTGTCGTGGCGTCGGAGCCCATCACTCTGCCGCGCTTGAAGCTGAAGGTGGCTGCCAGTTCGCGCTACGGGTAGATGATTGGGCAGCTTAGAAGACCCTTCGATGAAAGCAAATCAGGGACTTGGATGGTCCTCGGTCAGCAAGAATCCTGCGGCGAGCCACCTCCCGGCTATGCCATCGACGCTGCCGTTATCGAATGAGAGGACCACGTGGAAGGGCAGGGCGGGTCTGTCCCACCACTCGCCCTCCGATACTTGCCGGCCCCAGACTTCGTTCGCCAAAACCAAGATACTCCGAAGGATGGTCATGTCGGCCACCTCGGCATCGAGGAGAACCTCGTGGGGTTCAGTCACGACTAAAACCAAACCAGCTTCGAGGTCCAACCAACTCAAATCCAGAACGCAGTCACTAAGCGCGTTCCAATTGTTCCCGAAGTAGTCAGGGAAATTCAGCGCGGCGCGAAATTCGTCGAACAGGCCTTGACGCGTCTTCATCTCCTTGCTGCGGACGGTAATGGCTGTCAACTCCGCCGACTGCCACGCGATCTTGGTTTTTGCGAGCTCGTCCTCTCCAGACGGCAAGACGATAAGCCTCAGGGACTCTTCCACTCGCTTCAGATTTTCAACTTGGACTATTGGCTCGGCCCCCTAAATTGGGTGAAGGAATCGTAGTGGTTGCTTGTGAAATACGCCGAACCATCGTCGCCGATGACCATGCGCTCGGGACCTCTGAGTTCAGCGAAACCCTCGCGATTCACCCGCGAGTTCCCAAGAGATGGGAGGTGCTCAGACCCCATCTCATCGACCGATAGTCGTGCTTGGAGCGCTTTTTTCGAGAGGCCTCGTTTACGGGAGATCGGGTTGAGTTGTACATCGACGACCGTCCGTACCCCTCTGAGACGCAGCTGCGAGACGAGCCCGTCCAAATCGAGTCCCTCGTAGCCGACGCCAATGACCTTCCGATCCATGACGATCAAGTCTCCTATCATGAGCGAGTTCCGGCAGACGCACGAAGCCGCCTACCTTACGGAGAATATCTGTTGAGTGAATGCATCCGATGACGACCGCGCCTTCGTCATTGACTTCTTGGCTTCTACTCCCAATTGCGTGCGGCCGCCATGAGGCCTGTCCGAGAACGGTTGTTCGTAAGCCGGTCGCTGAGCGAAACTTGGCAGACTGCCGCCGCGCTCAAGGTTTATCCGACATGTGGATTTGATCGCTGCGTGGCGGCTTTCTGTGATCAGTTGTCGCTGCTAGGAGCTTGCGGGAGAGCTGGATACTGGAAGTGGTGCCGGACATCGCGAGCGAATCGGTCTGGCTCTTCGGCGGCTGAGAAGTGGCCTCCAGCCTCTGATACGGACCATTGCTGCACGTTGTAGAGCCGCTCATACCACTCACGGGGTGGTGATCCCTCAGGGGGACTATCTCATGAACGGTGTTTCCGGCGGTTCTCATTTAGTAGGTCTCCGCGGCCGGCCAGCGGTCTGCGAAGGTGA
>NZ_JANLVV010000278.1:0-1208 GCF_031364185.1 Salinibacterium sp.
TCCGTATCGAGCGACCTGAAAAACGCCGCAGTTGTCATCGAGACCTTTGGCACAAGCAACAACGGCTCGTACACCGGATTTCCTGCTGCCAACATCAAGGTGAGCGACGCGAATCAGATCGTACCAACCGTCGCCGCCAACGGCCTGTCCTACACGATCCTCGGCACGCACACCGGGGTCGCTGGATCGCAAACATACGATAGCGCCAACGGCGGTCTGAAGAAATGGACACCATAGCGATCTGGTAAGCCGTCAAATGCGGGGCTCGAATCTTCGGGCCCCGCATTCGCAGGCTCAGTAGCAACACGCAACAACCCACACGATCGACCCGGGGAGGGGAGTCACCGTGAAACGCATCAGTCGGCTTATGTCCAACGCACACGACGCAGACCGTGGCATGTCCCTCGTCGAGGTTATCGTCGCTATCAGCATCATGGCGATCGTCGCCACCTCGGCCATCACGTTGTCAATCAGCAGCGTGGCATCCACCACTGTCGGCCAGCGCCAGCAGGTCGCCGTGGCGATCGCCAGCAACACCATGGAAACGGTCACGGCTCACACCCTTCTCGTGAATAATGCGACCGGGGAAAGCCAGATCTTCAATGGCCGCACGCAGGCGCGCGTCGCCGCTGTGTGGAACGCGAGTCCGGGCTTCCCGGGCGTAGACACGACCTATCAAATGTCAGACATGTTCGCGACCACAAGCTCTCGGCCTGATCTCGCGATCGATACCGATTTTCCCGCGAATGACCCGACACCGCCGACCGTACTCAACGGCACAAAATTTCGCGTGCGCACGCTCATCGGCCTGTGCTTCCAGAACAACAGCGGCGGAAACTGCGGCCTTCTCTCGGGCCAGTCGGTGCCACCCGTGGCGGAACCGGCGGGTTACAGCAAGCTGATCCGCGTCATGGTGATCGTGAGCTGGACTGCCGGGGATGGTTGTGCCTCTGGCGGCTGCACGTATCAGACCACCACATTGCTCGACCCGCACCTGGACCTGAAGTGGAAGATCGATGGCTGATCACGCTCGTACGGAGGGGGTCCCGCCCGACCGCGGCTACACAATCATCGAAGTCATCGTCTCGATCGGCATCTTTACTCTCTTCATCGCCATGATGCTGACGACAATCGTCGCGGTGTCACAGAGTTCTACCCGCACCCAACTGGTGGGCGAGTCTACTAACGGTGCGATAACAGTGTTCGGC
>NZ_JANLVV010000281.1:0-1183 GCF_031364185.1 Salinibacterium sp.
TGCCGCGGCTGCCCTCGAGCAGGTTCGGGAGGTCAGGCGGCTGGGCCCGTTCGCTGCCGAACTCGTCGTCATTCGCGACGCACACCTCTCCGACGTCCGAAACGACGGACCTCGCAGTGGGCACGGGTGCAGCGTTGGCTAGAGCAGCGGCGCGGCAGCTACCCGCGTGAGACCTCGACCCGGGCATCCACTTCGGGGCAGGTTTTCTGAATGGATGCCTCGAGCCCGGCGTCCACGGTGATGACCCGAACCGGGCCACCGATCACCCCGATCACGTCGCAGAGTTGCTCGACGGGTGGCGTCGTCCACGCTCCGGTGTCGCGGTACTGACGGTAAGCGGTGAACGCGAAGCCGCGCAGCGCGGGGTCGCCATCCTCACCGGGCGCGAGTTCTCCGCCGAGTTTGAGGGCGATCCAGAAGTCGGCGAAGGCTTCGTCCGGTTCGCCTGATGCCCACAGGATTCCCGGGTCGGCCGGGTCAGAGTTGGCCAGGATCAGCTCGACAGATCTGTCTCCCGATGCCCACACCGCTCCCGACAGGATGCGCGCGAGCGGCGGGCGCACGACGCCGGGACGTGCGAGTGGCGGCCCAAGGCTGGCGGCGATGACCACGATCACCGCGGCGGCGGCGGCGCCGAGCAGCGGTCGGCGGGTGCGCGCGAGCAGGGCGAACACGAGCGACAGCACGATGACCCCGACGATCACGGCGGTCATCCAGAGGAACTTGGCGGGGTAGTAGCCAGTGACCATGCCGGAGTCGCGCGCAAGAAACGCCAGCGCTGCGCTGCCCACGACGGTGGCGCCCGACACGGCGATGGCGCCCGACAGCACGGGCCGGTGCGAGCGCAGCAACACCCCGCCGGCCACCAGCAACACGAGGGCGATGGCGACCACCGGGACGACTCCGGGCAACCCGTGTCCCGGGATCTCGAGGGCCGATCCGAGGGTGGCCAGTGCGGGGCCGGATGCCACGAACAGCCACACGAGGGGTGGCACGACGGCGGCGATCAGGGGTACGGCGGTGCGGGCATCCATTGTTCTGAGGGTTGACCGGTGGCGCACGGCCAGCGCAACGACGAACGCGACGGGGAGCACAACCCAGGGGCTCCACGTGGCCAGGAGAAGGGTGGCGATGCAGAGCTGCACGGCGAGCGCTGCAACGACTCGGCCGGGTGAGGCGAGGT
>NZ_JANLVV010000304.1:0-1773 GCF_031364185.1 Salinibacterium sp.
CCACCCTCGTAGGCGAGGTGACCGGCAATCGACGTGACGGTCAGGATGTCAGCACTGGCGCCCGGCACCACCGCGGCCCGCAGCAACGGCAACAGCGCGCTCGTCACGCGCTTGACCCCGACGACGTTCACGTCGAACATCCGAATCCAGTCGTCAGCGTCGCCGGCCTCGACACTCGAGAGACCCAGCGCTCCGCCGGCGTTATTGACAAGGGCATGGATGGGGCCGAGGGATAGGAGCTGGTCACGCAGGGCATCCACGTCGGCCTGGCTCGTCACATCGGCGACGAAGACGTCGGCGCCGGTCTCCGCGGCGAGCGCCTCGAGCCTGTCGGCCCGGCGGGCCACACCGACCACGTCCCAGCCGTGTGCACGCAGCAGCCGAACCGTGGCCGCACCAATACCTGAACTGGCGCCGGTGACAACCGCTCGTCTGGTTGCTGCGGTAGGGGGAAGATCTGCTCGTGTCATGGCTTAAAAATAGCGCGGCACTCTGCTTGAAAATAGCGCGGCGCCCCGGCTATAAATAGCGCGGCTACTCTGGAGGGCGTGACGACCCCCGCCCCCGCAGCCTCGGCGCCGACAACGAAGACGCGCGTGCCGCTGTGGGATAACGCCAGATTCATCGCGGTCACCCTCGTGGTCATCGGCCACAGCATCCAGCGAATGACGGGCGCCTCCGACGGGGCTTACACCATCTACCTGCTCATCTACTCGTTTCACATGCCCGCGTTCGCCGTGATCAGCGGTTACTTCTCGAAGTCGGACGCGCCTGGCCCCTCGCAGCTGAAACGAGTGCTCACCGACATTCTTCTGCCGTATTTCATCATGGAATCGATCTGGAGTGTCGTGCAGTTCCTGGTCGAGGGCAGACAGGATTTCAACCCCACAAAGCCATGCTGGACCCTGTGGTTTCTCCTCGCGCTCGCGATCTTCCGACTGGTGCTGCCCTACCTCGCCCTGATCCGCTTCCCCCTCGCCTGGGCGGTGCTGCTGTCGATCGGGATCGGTTACATGAGTAACGTCGATAACACCTTCGCGCTGTCTCGCACCTTCGGCATACTGCCGTTTTTCGTCCTCGGGTGGAAGCTGAAGCAGTGGGGGCTGATCGACCGCTGGAACGAAGCATCAGCTCGCGCGAGCCTGTCTGTGCGAGGGTGCGCGATCGTCGTGCTCGGCGCGTGGCTTGCGGTGATCATCCTGAATGCCGATGATTTCCGCAGGATGTCGCTGCAGCACTGGTTCTTCTTCGACGACTCCTACGCCGCGATGGACGCGAACCCGTGGTGGGCGGGGGCCGCACGGCTCGGCGTGATTGTGCTCGCCACTGTGCTCATCGCCGCGTTTCTCGTACTGGTGCCCCGGGTAAACACCCCGGTCACCTCCTGGGGCCAGGCGACCATGTACATTTACCTGTTGCATACCTTCGTGCTCTATCCGATCCGTGAATCCGGAATCCTGCAGGGAGCCGACCCACCCGCGCTGCTGCTGCCGGGCATGATCCTGGCGGCAATCGCAATCTCGCTCGCCCTGGGCACTCCGATCGTGCGCAGGGTGTTCCGCCCGCTCATTGAGCCGAGGGCGTCGTGGCTGTTTGTCACGAAAGAGGGGCTGCTGCGTAAGTGATGCGGTAACAGAATTGGATGCCCAGCTTTGCGCGACAACCTCCGAGTTACGCCATGTTTCGCTCGCCATTGCAGGCGTGGCGTGGTCTGCCTATGCTCACTACACGGGGCGCCCCTCTGCGGCGCCTGCCACGATTCAGATCTAAGGA
>NZ_JANLVV010000362.1:0-16935 GCF_031364185.1 Salinibacterium sp.
TCACCGCATAATCGATGATGTCACCAACCTGGCCGATACCACCGGCACGAAGGGTACCCGTCTTCACCGCAGACAGCGACGGCGACCGCGGAATCACCACCGTCGCGAGCGCGTCTTCGCTCGTTTCGGCAGCACCTGACGGCGTCACAAATCCCGTCGCCGTATTAGAGATAACGCCGGCGTCGATATCGGCCTGGGTGAGCGGGTAGGTCGCTGTGGCTGCCACGGTCTGCGAGGGGAGGAGCACACCCGGCGTTCCGGGCCAGGTGTAGTCGAGCGCCGAGAGGCCGACGAGAGTGTCGCTGAACCGGACGTTGCCGAGCGTCACGTTGCCAGTATTCGTAATCGACAGGGTGAACTCGGCGAGCTCCCCCACGTTTCCGGTCGCGCCCGCTGTGAGCACACCGCTCTTGGTGACGCTGAACGACTCGTTACGGGCGATGGTGGGGGTGACCGTTCGAGCCTGTCCGGAATCGACAGCGGTGCCACGCACCGTGGTGCCGGAGGCTGCGGCCGTGTTGGTGACGCTGCCGGCATCCACATCGGCCTGCACGATCGTGTACCGTGCGGTGGCCGTCACGGCTGCACCGGGGGCGAGCTCCCCCACAGCACCAGGCCACACATACCGCAGTGCCGTGAGGCGCGGGAGGGCATCGGTGATAGACACCCCGGTCACGGTGACATTGCCGCTGTTCCCGACCCGGATCGAGTATTCGATGGAGTCACCCACGTTGCCGGTGCCCCCCAGCGAATCCGTCTTGGTGATGGTGAGCGAAGGAGCGCTGGCGACCGCCGTGCTCGTCACGGTCGAGTCGTTCGACCTGACCGGATCGTTCTTCGGCGTCACACCAGACACCGAGGCGGTGTTGGTGACGCTCCCACGGTCGATATCGGCCTGAGTGACGGTATAGAACCCGACCGCGGTCGCGGTCTGGCCGGACTCGAGCACGCGCACCGCGCCGGGCCACGTGAAGACAACACCCCGAAGTCCCGGAAGGTCATCCCGTCCGACGATGCGCGAGATCGTCACATTGCCGGTGTTGGTGAAAGAGAAGCCGTACGTGATGACCGTACCGACCGAGATGAGCTCACCCGGAGCCAGGTTGTCGGTCTTGGTCATGATCAGCGATGCGGCGGGCTCGATGGAGACCGTCGCGGGTGCTGAGGCCGCGACCGTGCCCCCCGCTGGGGATGTGCTGGTGCCGGTGACGATGCTCGAGACAGCTCCCGCATCGACGTCAGCCCGGGTCAGCACATAGGTTCCCGTGGCGGTGACTTTCTCACCCGGCTGCAGGATGCCCTCGGCGTTATCCCACTGGTAGCCACCGATCGTCACGCCCGGCAGTGCGTCGGCCAGCGTCACCGCGGTGAGGGTGACGTTGCCGCTGTTGGTAAACGAGTAGCTCCAGTTGACGACGTCGCCGACCCGCCCTGTGGCTCCGGGTGCGAGCGCCCCGGAGTTGGTCGTGATCACGTCTGGGCGGGAAGCAACCGTGGGCACCACGCTCTCGAGGGAGACTCCGGTCACGCTGGGGGTGCCTCTGACGGGCACGGCGGTAGCGGTGGCGGTATTCAGCACCGAGCCGCGGTTCACGTCATTTTGGTTCACGACGTAGTCCGCCGTGGCCTGGACGGACTGGGACGGTGCCAGCCTGTTCGGCGCCGTGGCGTCAGGCCACGCGCCGAAGGTGATGTTCGACAGTCCGACCAACGGGTCGCTGAGGGTGACGTTGTTAACCGTCGCATTTCCGCTGTTGGTGACAGTGAAGGTGTATCTGATTATGCCGCCCAGCGGCAGACCCTCAGGCGTGCCGGTCTTGGTTACGGTGAGGGTCGACGTCGGTTGGACGGTGTTCAGGATGACCGTATTGGAGGTCGCGGGGACGAGAACTCCCTGCGGGGTCCGGGCCGTGGCCCTGGCCGTATTGGAAATGGTGCCGCGGTCGAGATCGGCCTGGGTGATGTTGTACTTCGCCGTGCCAACAAGCGTCTGGCCGGGGTTCAGTCTGCGCTCGGTGTCACCGGGTGCCCAGGGGTATACGACGTCGTAGACGCCGGGCTTCACGTCGATGAGCGTGCCCTGCGTGAGGGTGACGTTGCCGGTGTTGGTGGCAGACAGCGTGTACAGGATGACGTCTCCCACAGCACCGGTTGCCCCGGGCGCGAGCCTGCCCTCCTTGAGGATGGAGAGCCCCGCGCCCGGCGTGATGGGCACAGTCGCGCTCGCGCGGCTCTCATATCCGGCGTCACCAGGGGATGGCAACGTGCCGCGCGCAGGCGTGCCCGTTGCCGTAGCGGTGTTGACAACCGAGCCAGCATCGACGTCGGCCTGGGTCACCGTATAGGCGGCCCGCACTGCGACATCGGCTCCGGGTGCGAGTTGACCCGGTGTGGTCGGCCAGGCGATGACCACCGGTCCGCCGAGCAGCGGGTCGGCCAGCGTGATGTCGTTGATCGTCACGTTGCCGGTATTGGTGATCGTGAAGAGGTAGTCGACGGTGTTTCCTGCGACCCCCGTGCTTCCGGCGGCGAGCGCAGCGCTCTTGATCAGGCGCAGATTCGGGGATGCCGCCTCGGTCGTCGAGACCACCGTCGAGCTGGGCGCGGTGGTCGTGGCGCCCGCGGGGTCCAACCCGGTGGCGCTGGCGATATTCGTCACCGATCCGGAGTCGACGTCGGCCTGGGTGACGCGGTAATTGGCCGTGGCGGTCGCGACAGCGCCGGGCGCGAGTACCCCGGTGGCGCCCGGATAGCGGATGCTCGGTGTGCTGAGCCCGGCGAGTGAGTCTGTGAGCGCCACCTCCGTTATGGTCACGGTGCCGGTGTTCTTGATGTCGACCGTGTAGCTGATGATCTCGCCCACGATGAGATCCTGGAGCTTGTCCGCCCGCTTCTGAACGGTCAGCGCTGGGCTTGCCGCGAGCGATGTGAGCGAGACGGATCCGCTGGCCGACTGGGTGACACCGGCCGGGGTGGTCCCCGATACCGTCGCCGTGTTGATGAGCCCGCCATTATCTACGTCGGCCTGGGTGAAGGTGTACGTCGCCGTGCCCGTGGCCGAGGCGCCGGGAGCGAGCGTGCGGTTCGTGAGCGTGGGGAACACCGGGGTGCTGAGTCCGGGAAGCACGTCCTGCACCGTGATGCCATCAATGGTGACGTTGCCGGTGTTGCTGATCACGAAGGTGAAGGTGACTACATCACCCGATGCGAGATCGGTGGTCGTACTCGCCGACTTCGTGAGGGTGAGACCGCCCTGCTCTCTCAGGGTGACTGTCGCGGGAGCGGTGGCCGTGATCGGGGTTACCGATCCCGGCGGTATTCCGGTGCCTGTCACCAGGCTCACGACGGAACCCGCATCGATATCGGCCTGGGTAATCGCGTACGTCGAGGTTCCCGTGATCGATTGCCCTGGACTCAGCGGGCCGGCGGGGTATGACAGGTTCTGGACGGGGAGCGCATCGGCCAGCGTCACCGACGACAGCGTGACGTTGCCCCCGTTGGTGAGCACGTAGGTCCACGTCACGATGTCGCCGGCCTTCGGGGTGTTTCCGGGGCCGGTGGCCGCGAGCACTCCGCTGTCGGTGACCGTGATCGCGGGCCTGGGTGCCGCCGTGGTGGTGGTGACGGCGGAGGCCGTGCTGCTGATGCTCAGGAATTCGGGGGATGGCCCGGTGCCTACGGCCGCGGCGCTGTTGTCCACGCGGCCCGCATCAACATCGGCCTGGGTCACTGCATAGTCCCTGGTGACGGTGGCGATCGCCCCAGGGGCAAGCGAAGCAACAACGGCGATCGCCGACGCCGATAGTGGTGGATCTTTGATGCCGACGTTGGTGATCGGCTGGTTGCCGGTATTGGTGACGGTGAAGGTGTACGTGATGACACTCCCGACACCACCGGTGCCCGTCGTGTAGGCGGCAGACTTCGCGAGGGAGAGCTGTGCACGAGCGGCACCTGTCGCGATCCGCACCTCGGGCGACGCATCCGTTACCGTGGCACCCGCCGCTGACGTTCCGGTCGCCGTCGCGGTGTTCACGACGAGCTTATTGAGCACGTCCTGCGCGGTGATCGTGTATCTGGCTGTGGCGGTCGCCGAGGCCCCGGGAGCAAGTGAGCCCACCGCGGACGGCGCGAGCACAAGCCCGGGGATGCTGTCGCTGAGCGCGATACTGCTGATGGTCACGTTGCCCGAGTTACGCACCGTCACCAGGAAGTCGATGGTGTCGCCGGGCTCGGCACGATCGGGGATTGTCAGTGTGCCTTGCTTGACGACATCGAGTCTCGCTGTCGGCGGCAGGGTTACCGTGACCACGCCGGCGGGCGACGTGTAGGGCTGGGCGCCGGGGGTGACCGCACTGGCGGTCGCCGAGTTGTCGAGGGATCCGCGATCGAGATCGGCCTGGGTCAGCGGGTAGGTCGCGGTGGCCGTGGCGGTCTGACCGGGCGCGAGGGTGCCCGCTGCGGCGGGGAAGGAGTAAGTAATGGTCGACAACCCGACCAGTTGGTCATTGAGCGCCACTGCGGTCAGCGTGACGTTTCCCGTGTTGCGCACAGTGAACGAGAACACGAGTGAGTTGCCGGCGGTGTAGGTGGCACTGGGCGCGAGGGTGCCCGCCTTGGTGACCACCAGACCGGGTGTCGCGGGAGCTGTTGGCGTCTCTGCGGTCGCGGCTGAGGTTACCGCAGGCCCCGTCGGTGGCGTGCCGGTGCCGGTCGCGGTGTTGCGCACAGTCCCGAAGTCGACGTCGGCTTGCGTCAGCCGGTAGGTCGCGGTCGCGATGACCTGTTCACCGGGCTGCAGGGTGCCTGTCGTCGAGGGCCAGGTGCCGTAGCGCAGCGTTGAGAGCCCGGGCTTCGGATCTGAGGCGCTCACACTGGTGAGGGTCACGTTTCCGGTATTGGTGAGAGTGAATTCGTAGGTGACGAGGTCGCCCACAGTGCGAGTGCCCGGCAGGGCAATCTTCTCTGTCAGGATGCTCGGGGCAGCGGCCGCGGTCGGCACCGTAACCGTGTTCGATGTGCCAGTCACGGCGAGGCCGGTGGGCGGCAGGCCGGTTACCGTGGCGGTGTCGAGCACCCGACCGGCGTCGAGGTCGGCCTGCACCACCGTGTATGTCGCCGACGCCGTTACCGATTGCCCGGGAGCGAGGGTGCCCGTCGAGCCTCGCCACGTGTACGACAGCGCGCTCAGTCCCGGGTGTGGGTCGGAGATCGCGACACCGGAAAGCGTGACATTCCCGTCGTTCACCGCGGTGTAGGCGTAGGTGATGACGCTGCCGATAGCGCCGCTGCCCGTGGTGTACACGCCGGACTTGGTGACGGAAACCGCAGGGGTCGGCGGAATCAGCACCGTGCTCGAGCCCGTGCCGGTGACCTCGGCGCCCCTGGCGGGCGAGCCCTTCGCGGTGGCCGTATTGGAGACGGCGCCCGCATCCACATCGACCTGGATCACCGGGTACGTCGCCGTGGCCGTGGCGGTCTGGCCGGGTGCCAGCGTGGTGCTGCTGAGCGTGAGCGAGCCCCCGAACAGCGGGTCATCGAGCGTGATGCCGCTGATGGTCAGGTTGCCGTCGTTGAGAACGCTGATCGTCCAGTTGATGGTGGATGCGTCGGCGGCCAGCACACCGGACTTCGACACGGTGAGCCTCGGGGCGGCCGCCGCGGTGTTCGTGGTGACGGTGGCCGAATCGTCAGTGACCGCGGGGCCCGTGGGTGGAGTGCCGGTACCCGTGGCGACGTTGGTGACGGTTCCCCGGTTTACGTCGGCCTGCGTCAGTGTGTACGTGGCCGAGCCCGTGACCGTTTCGCCCGGCTGCAGGACTCCATCGACGCCTCCCGGCCAGCTGCCGTAGCTGACAGCGGAGATTCCCGGCAGCGAATCGGTGATCGTGACAGCGGTCAGCGTCACATTACCCGCGTTGCGAGTGCTCAATGCGTAGGTGATGACGCTGCCGACGGCGCCGCTGCCGGTGGTGTACGCCCCGGTCTTGAGAGTCTCGAGGGCGGGAGCGGCTGCGACAGTAGGAATCCGCACCGTCGGTGAGGTTGCGGTCGGGGTTGCACCTGTCTGCGTTGTTCCGGTTGCGCTCGCCGTGTTGGTGACGGCACCCGAGTTGATGTCAGCCTGCACGAGCGTGTATTGGGCGGTGATGACCCTGGATTGGTTGGGCGCAAGCGAACCGACCGCGATGGGCGATGCCGATCCGAGCTTCGGGTCGGTGATCGTCACACCCGTCAGGGACACATTGCCGGCGTTGCGTGCGGTGAAGGTGTAGGTGATGACGCTGCCGACCGCGCCCGATCCTGTCGTGTACGCCCCGGTCTTTCCCAACGTGAGGGCGGGGCCGGAGGTGATCGGGATGGTGTTAGCATCGGTGACCGCCGTGAGGGTCCCTCTCGCCGGCGTGCCATTCGCACTCGCGGTGTTGCTGACCGAACCCGAATCGACATCCGCCTGTGTCAGCGTGTAGCTCGCGGTGGCGATCACGGACTGACCGGGGGCGAGTGATCCAGGGAAGCCCACGGGGAAGATGACGGCAGACAGACCCGGGAGCGGGTCGGTGACCGATACGGCCGAGATCGTCACGTTGCCGGTGTTGCGCACGGTGAAGGTGTAGTTGGCGGTGTCCCCTGCTCGACCGGTTGAGCCGTTGGCGAGGGAGCCGTTCTTGCTCAGCGACAACGCCGGTGTCGCAGCGACGGTGGTTGCGGTGACGGTCGGAGTGGCGGTCGTCACGGCGACAGTGCCCGGCGCCGTGCCCGCTGCCGTCGCGGAATTCGACGTCGAACCCGCATCCACATCAGCCTGAGTCACGAGATATGTTGCGGTACCTGTCGCGGACTGGCCCGGCGCAACAACGCCCACAGCGCCCGGCCAGGTGAACGAGATCGCCGAGAGGCCCGGCTTCGGATCTGTCACGCTCGCGCCCGTGATCGTCTGGTTGCCGGAGTTGCTCAGAGTGAATCTGTACGTGATCACGTTCCCGAGTCGAAGCCCCGTGGCCGGGGTCGCCGACTTGGTGAGGGTGAGTGCCGGCGCGCCAGGCTTCGTCGGCACGGTGATCTCGCCGGAATTCGCCGACGCGGTGACGCCTGCCGGAGACAGTCCAGTGACCGAGGCCGTGTTCTTCACGGAGCCCGCGTCGACATCTGCCTGCCTGATCGTGTACGCCGCTGTACCGGTGGCGGCCTGGCCCGGCCGCAGGGTTCCCGGCGTGCCGCCATCCCAGGTCAGTGCCGGTGCGCCCAGGCCGGCGAGTGAGTCAGTCAGCGCGACAGTGGTGAGGGTCACGTTCCCGGTATTGCGAATGGTGAAGCCCCACGTGATGACGCTTCCCACCCCGCCATCGCCGGTCGTGACAGAACCGGTTTTCGCCACCGAGATGGTGGGGGTCGCCGGGAGGGTGACCGTCGCATTGCCCGTACCAGAGACGGGGGCTCCCGTCGACGGCGTGCCCGTCGCGGTCGCCGTGTTCGCGACCGAGCCGGCATCCACATCCGACTGCTTCACCAAGTATGTGGCGCTGGCCGTCGCCGATTGGCCGGGCTGGAGGGTGCCTGGGGTTCCGCTGCCCCAGTTGCTGAAGGTGATGCCGGAGAGCCCGGGAAGCGGATCTGCCACGCCCACTGTCGTCAGCGTCACGTTGCCGGTATTGGTGAGCACGAACGTGTAGGCAATGGCAGCGCCGGCCTGGGCCGCCGAGGTCGGGTTGGCAGATTTGATGACCTGGATGGCCGGCCGGGACGCCGCGGTTGGCGTGGTCACGGCACCCGAGCTCGCCGTCACGGTGCGCCCGCCGCCGGTGCCGCTGGCGCTGGACGTGTTGGTGATGGAGCCTGCATTCTGGTCGGCCTGAGTGACCGTGTACGTCGCGGTCGCGGTGACGGACTGCCCCGGGGCGAGGATGCCAGCGGTGCCGGGCCAGGTGTACGTCAGCGATGACAAGCCGGGCTTGGGATCTGCGATGCTCACACCAGCGAGCGTGACGTTACCGGTGTTCGTGGCCGTGAATTCGTAACTGACGACCCCGCCGACCGCGCTACCCGAGCCTGCCGTGACGCGTTTCGCGGTCGTGATGGCTGGCGCGGCAGCCTGGGTGGGTGTCGTCACCTGGCCGGATGACGCTGAGATCTCGGCACCGGTCGGTGGTGTGCCCTTCGCGGTGGCCGTGTTGCGTACCGAGCCAGAGTCGATGTCGGCCTGCCGCACCTGGTAGGTCGCGGTGGCGGTGACGGTCTGCCCGGGGGCCAGGCGGCCCACAGTACCCGGCCACGTGTAGGTCAGCGCCGAGAGATTCGGCAGTGGATCGCTGATGCTGACAGCGGTCAGCGAGACGTTTCCTGCGTTGGCGGCGGTGAAGGTGTACGTGATGACGCTGCCAACGGCACCACTGCCCGTGCTGTAGGCCCCGGATTTGGTGAGCGTGAGACCCGGCGCCGATGCGAGGCTCACGGTTGCGGGACTGGTGCGGGTGAGTGCCGTGCCGCCGGGCGTGCTCGGCGTGCCCGTGCCGGAGGCCGTATTGCTGACGGCGCCGGCGTCCACATCGGTCTGCTTCAGGATGTAGGTGGCGGTCGCCACGACCGACTGGCCCGGCTGCAGGGTTCCCACCGTGCCGCTCGGCCAGGTGCCGTAGGTGAGCGCGGAAATACCGGGAAGGCTGTCGGAGGCGGAAACGCTCGTGAGGGTGACGTTGCCGGGGTTCCTCAGGGTGATCGTCCAGTTGATCGTCTCGCCCGCGCGGCCGGTCGCGCCGCTTGCCAGCGCTCCCGACTTGGTCACGGCGAGGTCGGGCGCCGCAGCGATCAGCGTCGTGGTGAGGGTGTTCGAGGTGCTCGACACCGCAGTGGCGCCGTAGTTTGCCGACGAGCCGGCGGTGTTGACGACGGATCCATTGTTCACGTCGGACTGCTTGATCGTGTAGCTCGCCGTCGCCGTGACGAACTGGCCAGGAGCAAGGGTGCCCACCGCCCCGGGCCACGAAGAGGAGAGTGCAGATAATCCGGCGAGCGGATCGGTGATCGTCACGTTTGTCAGGGTCACGTTGCCCGAGTTGGTGGTGCGGAAAGTGTAGGAGATGACGTCCCCGAGCGAGCGCGTGCCTGACACCGCTGCCGACTTCACGGTGGTGGTCGAGGGGCTCGCAACCTGAGTATTCACGCGAGAGGTGGGCGAGGTTCCCGTGACCGTGGCACCGGCCGGAGTGCGCCCGGTGCCCGTCGCCGTATTGGTGACCAGCCCCGCATCCACATCGGACTGCTTGATCGTGTAGGTGGCCGTGGCGTTGACGGTCTGTCCCGGAGCCAGCGTGCCGGCCACACCGGGCCAACTGTAGCTGAGGGCAGACAGCCCCGACAGTGGATCGGAGATCGCCACCTGGGTCAGGGTGACGTTGCCGTTATTGGTGGCCGAAAAGGAGTAGGTGATCGTGCTGCCGACGCCGCCGCTGCCGCTGGGCGCAGACCCCGACTTCAGCACCGTCAGCACACCGGCAGCAACGACGGGCACCGTGGCCGAGCGCGACTGGGTCAGATTGGCGCCCGTGGGAGGCTTCGCGCTCGAGCTCGCGGTGTTGGCGACCGAACCGGCATCAACGTCCGACTGCTTCAGTACGTACGTCGCCGTTGCGGCCACGAACTGGCCCGGAGCCAGAGTGCCGGGGGTTCCGGGCCACGTGAAGGTGAGGGCGGACAGTCCGGGGAGCGGGTCGGTGATGGTGACGCCGGTAACGGTGACATTTCCCGAATTTGTCAGGCGGAAGGAATAGTTGACGACGTCTCCGGCCCTGCCCGTGGAGCCTGCGGCGAGCGCGCCCGACTTCGTCAGGGCCACAGCAGGGGCCGAGGCATCCGTCACCACAGTCGACTGTGCGCTGGGAACGCTGAGCGTCGCCCCGGCCGGTGTCGTCGCGGTCGTCGTCGCCGTGTTCTTCACCGAGCCCGCATCAACATCGGACTGCTTCAGCGTGAACGTCGCCGTCGCCGTGACGAACTGGCCCGGTGCGAGAGTACCGGCGGTGCCCGGCCACGTGTAACTCAGAGCGGAAAGCCCGACGAGAGGGTCTGCGATCGAGACACCGGTGAGTGTGACGTTTCCGGTATTCGTGGCACGGAACGTATAGGTGACTACGCTGCCGACCCCGCCGGTTCCGGTCGAATACGCACCGGACTTGGATGTGCTGAGGGTGGCTGCCGTGGCGACCGTGTTGATGCTCGACTGGGGTGACGAGCCGGTCGCCGTCTGACCTGCCGGAGTGCGACCCGTGACGGTTGCCGTGTTCTTCACCGAACCGGCGTCGACGTCACTCTGTTTGATGATGTAGAACGCCGTAGCGTTCGCTACCTGGCCGGGAGCCAGGGTGCCGGAGGTGCCGGGCCAGGTGACGACCGGTGGAGACAGCCCGGTCAAGGGGTCGTTCAGGACCAGGTTGGTCAGCGTCACGTTGCCCGTGTTGGTGAACGAGAAAACGTAGTTGATGCGATCGCCCACCTTCCCCGTCGCGCCAGACGCAAGAGTTCCCGATTTGGTAACCGCGATTAGGGGAGCTGCGGTGATCGTCTGGACCCGATTCGCGGTGGCCGTGGGCTTCGGTCCAGCATCATCGTCAGAACCGGTGGTCGCCGCCGTATTTGTGACGCTGCCCAAATCGACATCCGACTGCTTAAGAACGTAGGTTGCAGTTGCGGTGATCGCCTGGCCCGCGGTCAGGGTTCCCGAGGTGCCGCTCGGCCAGGCACCGTAGGTCAACGCCGACAGGCCGATCAGTGGATCGGTGATCGCCACTCCCGTCAGCGTCGATCCTCCGGTGTTCGTCGCCGTGAAGGTGTAGTTGACGATGTCGCCGGCCCTGCCGGTAGCTCCGGCACTCAGGGCGCTCGACTTCGTGAGCGCGATCGCCGTGAGCAGTACCGCCGTTGAGTCCTTATCCTGGGCAAGGTAGTTCCCCGTCACGGTGTACCCCGTCGCCGTCGCGGTCGACACGTAACTTGCTGCCGATGCCGAGTTTGCTACGCAGGTGTACGTGAACGACTGGAGGGGGTCGAGCACAATCCCCGTGAGGGTGCGGGCGCAGTCGGTCTGGTCGTCCGACACCACTATGTTCCTCAGCGTGCCAGCCCCGGTGTTGGTGATGGTGATGGAGAACTGGGCGACCTCGGTCGACAGTCTTGACTGGGTATCCGGCCCGGCCGCTGAAGTCTTCGTCACCTGCAACCCTGGGATCGGCACAGACAGTATTGCGTTGCGGAGCAGGTAGGAGTCGCCGCTCGTGCCCAACTGTAGATTTACGGTCGTGTCACCGGAGACGATGTTGGGCAGCGGTGCCGATGTCACATCTACGCTCTGGTTGGTGAACCCGGTTCCGGTCTGCGTGTAGCGCACAGAACCAGCGGCCTGGCCGACACCGATGTTGCCGCTGGCGCCATTCGCGTTGGGGATTTGCGTGTAGGCCGTGGCGCCCCCGCGTGAGTACGATGCCGTGTCGCCGACAATGTTACGGTCACCTTCGAACAGCGTAAGACCCACGCGCGTTCCTGTTTCCACGGCGGTAAAGCCGGTGAAGGCGACGGTCAGCGCCGCATCAGCAGCGCCCTGACGCACGTGCCCCTCGTAGTAGATCACGTTGTGGGGTTTGGAATCGGTGTTGCCCAGGATGAAGGTGCCGTAGTCGTAGACGACTGCGAGTGACCATCCCGCGAAGCATCCTGCTCCTTGAGGAGCCCAGATGTCACCGGCAGACACCGTAATGGGGCTGCCCGTGGTCGCACCCGTGAATGCCGACGTCACGTCGGCGCTCGCCGAGTAGTACTGCGAGGTCGGCTGGGTGGTCGGATCTACCAGCACGCTCGCCGGCGCGATCGAGCCGACGGCCCCCGCGCCAATTTTGAGCTGCACGGGTCGGTTGGTATACGTGCCTGTCGGGAGGGTGGCCAGTCTTGCCGCCGCCGTGCTGGTTGCGGCGCACTGGGGTTGCGTCGCCCCGTTATACACACCGGTATTCGCACTCCAGCTCAGGAACGCTTTCACGACCGTTGCACCCGCAGGGATTGTCATTGTCGCGCTGCTTGAGTTGGTGGTGAATCCGGCAGCCGTGTTGGTGTTGACCATCGAGAAGTAGTCATTGACGTTGTTGCCGTTGGTCGAGATGGTGGTGCTGTGCAGATCGGCGCACGTGCCGACTCCGCCATTCACCGTGTTCGCGATGGCACCCGCGCAAGCCAGCACCCCGTTACCGACCATGATGAAGTCGCCGTTGACGTTGGTCTGGAAGTTCGGTGCCGAACCGGAGTTTGTGCCCCACTGGACCACTGCGGCATCCGCGGACTGCGCCGGGACGACCGACAGGGTGACAGCGGCAAGGATGGCGGACAGGGGCAGTGCGATGGCACGACGAAGGGACCACCGACGTGGTTTTGCGATAACGTTATCGCCCCGCACGACGTCCCCCAAGAAAGCTCAACTGCAACCGACGCCCAAAGCTGAAGCAACCGACGGTTCAACCCATGCCTCCTCCTAATGGTAAGTCTGGATCTCCCAAACATCCACCAGCCATGCCTTGTTACCTAGGGAAGCGGAAAAATGTGTTTCAGCACCCACGAGTGCATTGCCACGGCGGCCGCAGCTGAGGCATTGATGCTGCGGGTCGACCCGTATTGGCTGATCTCCACCACGGCATCCGCCGCGCTCACCGCCTCGGCACTAAGTCCAGGGCCTTCCTGGCCGAAGAGCAGAACGCACCGACGTGGCATGTCGAAGGTTTCGATGATGACGCTGCCCGGCACGTTGTCGATGGCGATGATCGGGATGCCCTGCTCCTGCGCCCAGGCAACGAACGCCGCGACATCCGGATGATGCATCACATGCTGATAGCGATCGGTCACCATCGCGCCGCGCTTGTTCCAACGCCGCCGACCGATGATGTGCACGGTGTCGGCACCGAAAGCATTGGCGCTGCGCACGATGGAGCCGATATTCATGTCATGCTGCCAGTTCTCGATGGCGACATGGAATGGATGCCGGTGCTCATCCAGATCGGCCACGATGGCCGCCATGCTCCAGTAGCGGTAACGGTCGATCACGTTGCGCGAATCGCCCAACTCCAGCAGTTCGGGGTCGTACCGCCCGTCGGTCGGGAGTTTCCCCCGCCACGGTCCGACGCCGTTGGTGCTGAGCTCGGCGCTGGGGTTAGGGGTGTCGTCGTTCACGAGTCGAGGCTACCGGCGTGGCTAGCGACCTGCGTCCCGGTGGGCTCCGCCGCGCCAGGCCGTGCCGCGCGCGGCGTTCAGGCGCTTCTTCTGCCCCCCGCGCGGCTGCGTCTGGCGAAGAAAACGAGAACTCCGCCGGCGATCAGCAACTGCAGCGCGATCAGCCCGGGCATCAGCAATGCCATGCCCGTGTAGGCCAAGCTTGCCCCCGCGACGACGGCGGTGAACGGATCACGTGCCGAGACGATGAAGCGACTGCCATCTGCGAGTGTTGCGAGCTGGATGTTGCCCTCAGCATCGATGCTCGGGCGCCCAGTCGGAACGCCCGCTCGGTCAACCTCGGGGACGATAACCGCACCCGTAACGGTGACGGTATTCGAGTGGGTTCCGCCCGCGGGAAGTGTCAGCGTTCCCTGCGCGAAGAACGACTGACCTGGCAGCAGAATGCCGCTCCACGGCCCGCTTCTCGCGAAGCTGTATGACGCCGGGCCGCCGAGGGGTGACAGGTCGGCCGTCCAGTCGTCGCCGACGGGCGTGCCCGCCGTCACCAAATTGTCCAGGGTGATCTGGGTCATCGCCGTCGTTCCGGTGTTGCTGATGACCCAGCGCACCTTCTTCGCCTCTCCTGGCGTGTACACGACTGCCGTCGCCGCGTTATCCGCGTCCTGGCCGGATTGCACGCTCGGTTTGCTCGGAATGATCCAGTTCCCAGCCGAGTCCTTCACGGCAGGGTCAGGACGTTCGCCGTCATACTCGATGACCTGGATCGCGCCGGTGAACGCGTTGTACGGGTCGCTAGCGGTGACTGGGACGAGAGACGTCGCTCCCCGCGCTGAGACGGTGGTCACGTTCACGTGAGGCGCATCCGCTGCGTTAATCGTGAGTTTCGCGGTGCCGGTGATGACGGCTCCGGGCGCCCAGGTGCTGGTGCCGTTGAAGCTGTTGGGCCATTGCACGACCAGCTTGCCGCCGACACGCGCAGCCGTCGCGGTGGTGCCATCGGGGAACGTCCAGACCAGGGGGCCCGTCAGCTCGGCTCCCGAGAGCACCTCATCATCGATCACGATGTCCCGAAGCGCCTCAGTGCCGGTGTTGACCACGGTGAAGACGACCGTGCGGGTCTCACCCGGCTGGTACACCTCACCAGCGGCCATGGTGTCGGCATCGTGGATGATCGTGCCACCGGCTCCATCGCCGAGCTGGATGCCGATCCGAGGCCCTACGCCCGTCCTGGCGTTGAACGGGTCTGCGTCGGTCACGGTCGCCGGCTTACCGTCGACGAGCGCCACCACCAAAAAGGACCCGTCGATGGCACCGTAACCCGTCGGAACTCCGTCGACGTCCAGTTCGGGAACCACAATGGTGCCGACCACCGTCACCTCTCCGGTGTGCGTCTGCAGAGCGCCGAGGGTCAGTGTCGTCGTTGCGTAGAACGACTCGCCGGGGCGAAACTCGCCAAGCCAATGAGCTCCGTCAGCGAAGCTGAAGCTTGCGGAGCCTCCGAGGGCGCTCAGGTCTGCCACCCACCCAGAATTCACCGCGGGGCCTGCGCTCGTCACGTCGGCGAGGCTGATATCGCTCAACGTCGTGGTCCCGGTGTTGGTGACGACCAGGCGCACAGTCTGAGGGATGTTGATGGGATACAGCGCCGCGTCGACGGGAGTGTCGGCGTTCTGGCGGGCGGGCACTGCCGCCTTGGTCGGAACGATGAAATTTCCCGCACCGTCCCTAATGGCGGGATCGGGCTGGTTTCCGTCGTACTTGATGACCTGGATGCCGCCCGTGAAGGCGTTGTAGGCGTTCTTATCGTCAACCGCGGTGTTCGATGAGGCGCCGACCGCCTTCACTGTCGCCGTCGCAATATGCGGCTGGTCGCTGAGGCCGATAGTCAGTGTCGCGGTGCCGGTGATGACCGCGCCCGGCGCCCACGTGCTGCTGCCGTCGAAGGACTTGGGCCAGGTCACGGCGGTACCCGCCGCCGCCGTGACCGTAGAGCCGTCAGGGAAGGTCCAGAGGATGCTGCTGACCCGAGGGCCGGAGGTGTAGTTGTCACCCACCACCACATTCTTCAGCGGCTCAGAGCCCGAGTTGCTGACCGTAATGACGATGTTCCTGGTGGAACCGGCTTCATAGACCTCTGCCGTGTTGATGGAGTCGGCGGCATGGTAGGTCGCGCCCACCTGGTCGCCGCGGAGGATCGTCACCTGTGGCGTCACCGTCGTCGGGTTGTTGAGCCCCACCACAAGTTTGCCGGCGTCGCCGATCGTGATTTTGGCCGATCCATCGAGCTGACTGGTCACGGCTCCGGCACCAGAAAGCTCTGACCAGCTTGGGGTGGTCCATCCCACACCGGAGGGTCCGCCCGTCGGAGCAACCTCCGTCAGGGTGACTTCGGTGCCGTAGGGGATCAGGTCGGAGAGCGCAGAGGTTGCGCCCTTGATTACGGTCAGAGTCTTCGGGGTCGCAAGACCTGGGTAGGTGTACTGCACAGTGAAGCTCTGCGAATCGGAGACCAGTGCTGCACCTGGCCCCGTGACATCCTTCGTCACCTGGAATTGCCCGGAATCAAAAAGGTCATTGGTGACGGTGAAGTTCACCGCGGTGCCGTTGGTGACGAGGGTCGCTCCGGCGGGCGACACGATCGCGCTGCGGTATTGGCCACCGTTAGTCTCGCTGATCGTCACTTTCGTCCCGACGGGCACGGAGACCGCCCCGGAAGTGGTTCCGGCGGCAAGCGTGACTGGCGATTCGGGAACAATGTAGGGGCTGCCTCGGAAGTCGACGGCCTCGGCAAGAATCGAGAAGGTTTGGCCCGGTTTCGTTGGCCCACTACCAACTGCGAGCTTCTTGGTGACGGTAAACGATGCGTTTGCCACGTACCCCGCGTCGATGGAGTGATCGCTCACTCCCGCGGCGCCCGCGGTATACGCGACCTTACCTGCGGCATCCGGGTCGGAGTCCGTGAGATCGCCGCCGAGGTTCTGTCTAGTCAGGGCGAGGGAGCTCCACGACACGGCGCCGAAGGTAATGGCATCCGGTGCCGAGAAAGCGACGTTACCGGTGGGCTTGACGAAGGTGACGGAGTAGTCGCCACCGTTTGGCTTGAGGCCGGCCGCGTAGAACGGCGAGCGCGCATCAGAGGAAAAGTAGTAGCTGCCGTCGGCCCCGGTCACGCGCTCGCCCAACAGCGTGGCGCCCTGGTAGAGCTGCACGGTGACACCCGACAGTGCGGGCTCGTCGGCGTCTTGCTGACCGTCTTGATCGGCATCGAACCAGACCCGGTTTCCGATCTCGAGCGGTGCCACTTCGGCGAGGGTCTGGATGCCGCCGAGGCCGCCACCCTTGCGGAAGGTGCCCTGGATCGACATTCCGTCACCACCGTCAGTGTTGTGCTCGTAGCCGCTCAGGCCCGCTCCGGTCTCGGTCGACAGCCAGGACAGGCCCGCCAGGCGGATGCCGTTCAGTGGGTCAAAGGCGGTCGCGATGACCTCGCTCGTGCCACGCATGGTCGTGAGGGCTCCGAGGGTGACCTCGCGATGGGCGGTTCCGGTTCCGCGGTTGAGGGCGTCTGCGTAGAACTCACCTCCACCCGGACCTTCGAGGTTCGTCGTGCGTCCCGCAGGAGTTCCCGCCGCAGTGCGACCTCCGGCTGCGCCAGCAGATTCGAGCGCCCACGACGTTTGCGCCGCATTCGGAGCGGCCAGCAGAATGTCACCGCTCGATCCTGCCTCGAAG
>NZ_JANLVV010000373.1:0-1008 GCF_031364185.1 Salinibacterium sp.
CCAGCATCCGCCTCGGTGAGGCCGAAGCCCGCCAGCGCCGTGCCGCCGGCAAGCATCGGCAGCCACTGCTGCTTCTGCTCCTCGGTGCCGCGCCGGAAGATCGGCATCGCGCCGAGCCCGACCCCGGCCTCCAGGGTGACGGCGATGCTCTGGTCGACGCGCGCAAGTTGCTCCACCGCGAGGCACAGGGCGAAGTAGTCGCGCCCCTGCCCGCCGTACTCCACCGGGAAGGGCAGGCCGAACAGCCCCATCTCGCCCATCTCGGCGATGATCTCATACGGCAATTCGCGCTTCGTGTCGTACTCGTACGCGGCGGGCGCCACCACGGAATCGGCGAAGTCGCGAACCCGGGCCTGCAGGTCGGCGTGCCACTCGGGCAGGGTGAACCCGGGCGTAACGAGTTCGGTGGTACTGGTCATTCAGGCTCCTTGGGGTGGGATGTCTCGTCAGGCGAAGCTGAAGGCGCGCGCCGGATTGTGCAGCAGCGCTGCGACCTCGGCCAGGAACCGGGAGCCCTCAGCCCCATCGAGAACGCGATGGTCGAACGAGAGGCTGAGGGTGACGAGCTGGCGCAGCGCCACGGTGCCGTCGAACTCCCACGGTCGGCGCGCGACAGCGCCGACGGCAAGGATCGCGGCCTGGCCGTCGTGCAGGATCGGGGTGCCCGCATCCACGCCGAACACACCCACGTTGCTGATCGTGAACGTTCCGCCCGCCAGGTCGGCCGGGCTTGACCTGCCCGCCTTCGCGACCCGAGTGAGTTCGGTGAGGGCCGTCGCGATGCCAGCGAGGTCAAGGGCACCCGCGTTCGGGATGGTGGGCACGATGAGTCCGCGCGGCGTTGCTGCCGCAATCCCGAGTCCGATTCGCTGCGACCGGATGATGCCACCGGCGCTCTCGTCCCAGCGGGCGTTGATGCCGGGGTGGCGCGGCATGGCGGAGCACACCGCCTTGGCGACGGCCGCGAGGAACGTGAGCCGAAGGTCTCGGAACTCCGCGGTGGGGCGC
>NZ_JANLVV010000396.1:0-40780 GCF_031364185.1 Salinibacterium sp.
TCTTTTCCCGGTGGGTGCGACCGAGAACGGTCTTCCCACCGGCACCATCGAGATCAGGCTCACCGGTACCGCCGGGCAGTCGTTGGGGGCATTCATGCCCGCCGGGATTTCGCTCCGTCTCGAGGGTGACAGCAACGACTATGTTGGCAAGGGCCTGTGCGGCGGGCAGATCGTGGTGCGCCCGAGCAGATTCAGCATCTTCCCGGCCGAGCGCAACGTCATTGCCGGCAACGTGATCGGATACGGTGCCACCCAGGGCAGCATGTTCCTCCGCGGCATCGTGGGGGAGCGATTCCTGGTCCGCAACTCGGGCGCTACGGCAGTGGTCGAGGGTGTCGGCGATCACGCCCTTGAATACATGACGGGTGGCCTCGCCGTCATCCTGGGTGGCACGGGTCGAAACCTCGGGGCCGGTATGTCCGGCGGAACCGCGTATATCTACGACCTTCGGCCGGAGCGGGTGAATGCCGACGCACTCGCCTCGGGCGAACTCACCCTGTCTTGCCTCGAAAGTGCCGACATAGAGATCCTGACAGACCTGCTTCAGCGCCATCGTGATGAGACGGATTCTGTCGTGGCCGCGTCAATGCTGGCCACTATGGATGCCGCCATTCCCCGTTTTACGAAGGTGATGCCGCGCGACTACGCGGCCGTCATTCAGACCCGCCAGACCGCTATCGATGAGGGGCTCGACCCCGACGGCGACGTGACCTGGGCACGAATCATGGAGGTAACCGGTGGCTGACCCCAGAGGCTTTCTCAAGGTGCAGGAGCGCGAGACGGCGAAGCGGCGCCCGGTCGCGCTGCGACTGATGGACTGGAAAGAGGTATACGAGCAGCAGGATGCCTCGGAGCTGAAACGCCAGGCCGGTCGCTGCATGGACTGCGGCATTCCGTTCTGCCATCAGGGCTGCCCGCTCGGCAACCTGATCCCCGAGTGGAATGACCTCATGTGGCGTGGTGAGGGTGCGCAGGCCATCGAGCGCCTCCATGCGACCAACAACTTTCCCGAGTTCACCGGCAGACTCTGTCCGGCTCCGTGCGAGAGTTCCTGCGTGCTCGGCATCAACCAGCCCGCCGTCACTATCAAGCAGGTCGAGGTCTCGATCATCGACCAGGCGTTCGCACATGGTCTGGTCACCCCACACCCTCCCGAGCGACTGACGGGAAAGACGGTCGCTGTCGTGGGATCGGGGCCGGCCGGGCTCGCGGCGGCCCAGCAGCTTACGAGAGCCGGACACACCGTCGCAGTCTATGAGCGGGATGATCGAATCGGCGGCCTGCTGAGGTACGGCATCCCCGATTTCAAAATGGAAAAGAAGCACATCGAGCTCCGGGTCTCCCAGATGCAGGCCGAGGGCACCCGCTTCCGTGCGGGAGTTGAGATCGGCGCCGATATCAGCTGGAGCGACCTGAAGTCCCGATACGACGCTGTCATCGTCGCCACCGGTGCCACCATTCCCCGCGAACTGCCCGTCCCTGGGCGCGACCTGCCTGGCGTGCACTTCGCAATGGAGTTCCTCGTCCAAGCCAACAGGGTCGGCGCCGGAGACACTGTTTCCGAACAGATCAGTGCCGAAGGAAAGCACGTCGTCGTCCTCGGCGGTGGCGATACCGGAGCCGACTGCATCGGAACCGCTCACCGCCAGCAGGCGCTCTCCGTAACGAATCTCGCGATCGGGCTCCAGCCTCCCACCGAGCGCCCCGAGCACCAGCCCTGGCCGATGGCCCCCACCCTGTTTGAGGTCACGAGTGCACATGAGGAGGGCGGTGAGCGAGTCTATCTGGCGTCGACCGTCGAGTTTCTTTCCAATGATGCCGGCGAGGTTCGAGCCATCCGTGTCGCGGAGACAGAGTACCTAGACGGGCGTCGGGTTCCGAAGTCCGGCACGGAGCGCGAGATTCCCGCTGACCTGGTACTGCTTGCCCTTGGCTTCACCGGCCCGGAGTCTGACACTATCGACGAACAACTGCCCCTGCCATTCGACTCCCGGGGCAATATCCAACGCGACGGCCGATACGAAACGAGTGAAGCGGGCGTCTTCGTCGCGGGAGATGCGGGTCGAGGCCAATCGCTGATCGTCTGGGCGATCGCCGAAGGCCGGGCTGCCGCATCCGCTGTTGATCGATATCTTGAGGGTGACACTCAACTTCCCTTCCCGGTAAGACCCACCGACCACGCGCTCGCAATCTGACCACCACCACCACTGCATTACCCACAGAAGGAAGTCATGAGACGAGCTAAAATCGTCGCGACGCTCGGTCCAGCCACGTCGAGCTACGAAAATATCAGGGCCATTATCGATGCAGGTATCGATGTAGCCCGCATGAACCTCAGTCACGGCTCATACGCCGTTCACGAGGAGGTCTACGCGAATGTGCGGAAGGCCGCAGAAGACTCCGGTCGCGCCGTTGCGGTGATGGTCGACCTCCAGGGCCCAAAGATTCGCCTCGGTAAATTCGAGGCGGGCCCCTATGAACTGGCCGTAGGTGACATCTTCCGAATCACCACGGAAGATGTCGTGGGAACGAAGGAACTTTCCGGGACCACCTTTAAGGGGCTGCCGGATGACGTCTCTCCCGGCGACTTCCTTCTCATCGATGACGGCAAGGTGAAGGTGAGAGTGACCGAGGTGACAGGGCCGGTGGTCACGACCGAGGTGATTGTCGGCGGATTCGTCTCGAATAATAAGGGCATCAACCTTCCCGGAGTGGCCGTCAACGTGCCTGCGCTCTCCGATAAAGACGAGGATGATTTGCGCTGGGGTCTCAAGCTCGGTGCTGACCTCATCGCACTCTCATTCGTGCGCAATGCCGACGACATCATCCGGGTTCACGAGATCATGGCCGAGGAGGGACGCAAGATTCCCGTCATCGCCAAGATCGAAAAACCCCAGGCCGTCGATCATCTCGAAGCCATCATCGACGCCTTTGATGCCATCATGGTGGCTCGCGGCGACCTGGGTGTTGAGCTGCCGCTCGAGGCAGTGCCCATCGTCCAGAAACGCACCGTCGAACTGGCTCGTCGCATGGCCAAGCCAGTGATCGTCGCCACCCAGATGCTCGAATCGATGATCTCGTCGCCGGTGCCGACTCGCGCCGAGACCTCCGATGTTGCCAACGCGATCCTCGACGGGGCTGACGCCGTCATGCTGTCGGGCGAGACGAGCGTGGGTGAGTATCCGGTAATCACCGTGCAGACCATGGCCCGCATCGTGGCATCCACCGAAGAGCACGGGCTTGAGCGCATCCCGGAGCTCGGTACAAAACCGCGCACCCAGGGTGGCGCCATCACGTTGGCTGCTGCCGAAGTAGCCGATTTCGTCGATGCGAAGTATGTTTGCGTGTTCACTGAGTCCGGCGATTCGGCGAGACGGATGTCGCGACTGCGGTTCCGTGTGCCGATGAAGGCCTTTACCCCGGATCCGGCCATCCGTCGCCGCATGTCGCTGATCTGGGGCATCGAGTCGTTCATCGTCGATCGGGTGACCCACACCGATGCCATGTACCGGCAGGTGGATGAGGTACTTCTCGCCCAGGGGCTGGCGAAAGTCGGCGATAAGGTCGTGGTCATCTCCGGGTCCCCTCCCGGAATCTCCGGTTCCACAAATGACCTGCGAGTGCACATCATCGGGGATGCCGTTAACGCCGCAGCCCCGGTCTGGGAGCGCGGCGCGCGCGCGGATTAGGCTTCTCACCTCACGCCCACGGCGATGACGACGAAATAGCTTTACGGGAACGCTCTTCTGCCCTTTAATTAGATAATTGGGAGGAAAGAGCGTTCCCGCGTCTGGCGGGTACGTGTTCCTCAGGGAAAGGGTTTCACCGTGACCGAAACAGACGCATCCGGATCCACACCAGCGCCGAACGGCCCCGAGGGTCGCACCATCACGGACTGGACGGACCTCGGCCGGGAAATGTGGTCGTACCTCACTGGTCGCGGGGCCGCGGTCAACTACGAGCTGGTCAATATGACAGTCGAGGTCCCTCGCGACATCGGGCCTGATGCCCCCCGTGCGACCTGGAAGTTCGATGGAACTCTGCGGGTGACCACAAGCGACAGCGAGGGTGGCGGAGCCGCACAGCCCAGCGCGCGATGAAGGCTGTCGCTCAACCTCCGGTGAGCCTCGACATTGACCTGTCGTTCTCGGTCGAGGCAGATTCGTTGTCGTCATCAGGCACAATTCGTGCCGCAGGATCAAAGATCACGATATCGCTCGAATCACCCGGAGCGTTCCGTTCCACGAGCACGCTAAACCGGCGCGGGCTTCTCCAACTCGCGAAGGTACTTGCGAGCCAGGGGATCACGGTCACGCTGGAGGGCCCCAAGGGAGTAGTCGGCAGCGTCGGCGTCGTGGCGCCATCAGCCCTTTCGAGACTCATCTCAGGCTCACGAAATGTTCGTCTCGGTGGGGTGACGGCTTTACTCAATGCACTCCAGCGGACGCCCGGTGTGCCTCGGATCGAGATTCCTCCTTCGACGATGTTCCCACTGGTTCCCACCGTTAGCCGGCGGATTGCCCGCCGAGTGACCACCACCCACTACCTGCGAGGCAGTGGTCGGCCGAGACTCATTTTCGTGATCGGGTCTTCCGTGTGGGACGGCAGACCGCCCCGTGAATTCGAGCTCCTCGATGGCACCACCAAGATCGGCTCCTCGGTGGAGGCAGATCTCCGACTCGATGGACTCGATCCGCTCCACGCCGAAATCCGGCACGATGACAATGACGACTACGTACTGTACGTTCTTTCGGGCGTGGCCGAACCGCTGCCCGTCCTGGCACCCCCTCGGTCGTCGCGCGGAGCCGGTCGAATTCTCCGTACTGGCGCACGAATAGAACTCGGCCAGTGGCGGATGGCCTTCTTCAGGGAAGAGTACGCAGATCATGGTCGACCCTACGGTGGCCGTGTTGGAGGAGAGCTGGCACGCCAGAAGCGCCAGCCGGGCCCACGAGGTGGTCGCGCTTAGTGCGACCCCTCACGCTTCTCAGTTGTGCCGGATGCGGGACTTGAACCCGCACGTCCTTACGAACAAAGCATTTTGAGTGCTCCGCGTCTGCCATTCCGCCAATCCGGCGCACAACAACGCTCAAAAGAATACCGTAGGCTCGTTTCCGTGACTGACCAAGATGCAACATCGACGACCCCGAGGCGGGTTGTTGTCGCCGAGGACGAATCCCTCATTCGCATGGACATTGTGGAGATCCTCCGCGACAACGGGTTCGAGGTCGTGGGGGAGGCCGCGGACGGCGAGACCGCAGTGGCGCTCGCGACCGAGCTTCGGCCGGATCTCGTCATCATGGATGTGAAGATGCCGCAGCTCGACGGCATTTCGGCGGCCGAAAGACTCAGCAAAAACCACATAGCGCCCGTCGTTCTGCTCACCGCGTTCAGCCAGAAGGAGCTCGTAGAGCGCGCCTCAGAGGCCGGCGCTCTCGCCTACGTCGTGAAACCATTCACCCCCAGTGACCTGCTCCCGGCGATCGAGATCGCCCTGAGCCGCTACGCGCAGATCATCACCCTCGAGGCCGAGGTGGCCGACCTGGTCGAGCGATTCGAGACCCGCAAGCTGGTCGACCGAGCCAAGGGCCTGCTGAACGAGAAGATGGGGCTTTCTGAGCCCGAGGCGTTCCGCTGGATCCAGAAAGCATCCATGGATCGTCGTCTCACCATGCACGACGTGGCCCAGGCCATCATCGAGCAGCTTTCCGCGAAGAAGTAGCTCAGCCGTCCATCCGAGGCCGCCGATACGCGTGGTCGTGTCGGCCGGAAGCCGCGAAACTCCAGCTGATGGTTCTGCTCGTACACCTAGCGATGGGTGGAGTTTCGGCGGGATAGGCGAATAGCGACTACTCAAGCAGTCTTCGTCTGACCTGGTCGAGTTGTGCGGGGGAGCATCCGGCCTCCAGCAGGTATCGCTCTATATTCATTCTCTCCAAGAGATCACTGAGCGTTGAACGTGCCGATGCCATCGCTGCGGTGAGTTCGAGCGGCGTGCGCGGATCTTCATGAGCGTTGTCGTGCGACGCTAGATAGTCGTTGGTCTGTCTAACCCCGAGCTCGTAATCATCCAAAATTTCCGCGAGATTGACCTCACACAGGCTCAGGATGAGAGCAGTGATCAGTCCGGTTCGGTCACGACCGGCAGCGCAATGGATCACGACACCCCCAGCGGGAGCAGCCGCGATCGTCGCGAACACCGCCCCGATCTTGTCGGGCCAGCGCCGCAAATTTTCGGCGTAGTAGGTTGGCGAGCCGAGAAACGGAGCCATGAGCTCCATGAATTCATTGTCAGACTGGTCTTCTATCGCGCACGCGAGCGAGCGCACCGTGACCGGCCTCAGGGGAAGGTCAGTGATCTCGTCGGGATTGCGGAGGTCTATGAGCGTTCGTACCCCTGCCGACTCGAGTTCTGCCCATCCTTTCAGTGAAAGGATGTCAGGACGTGGCATGCGATAGAGGCGACCAAACCTGGTGGGACCGGTGCGAGTCGTCAGCCCACCAAGATCCCGAGTGTTATGAATTCCACCCCAGGTAACCCGCCTGGTCACGCGTCAACGATCCTTGAGGAAGTTTGTCATCCGCACCGTCGACAGTCGACGCCCCTCGTCATCGGTCATCACAATCTCGTGGGTGGCCAGGGAACGACCGAGCGAGATGGCGGTGCATGTTCCCGTAACCCAACCCGATGTGATCGACCGGCTGTGGGTGGCGTTGATCTCTATGCCGACCGCATAACGCCCGGGGCCGGCGTGGATCGCCGAGGACACCGATCCGAGAGACTCCCCAAGCACGACATGCGCGCCTCCGTGCAGCAATCCGATCACTTGCGTATTACCTTCAACGGGCATCCTGGCCACGGAATATGCCGCCGACAGCTCGATGAATTCCACGCCCATCTTGACCGAGAGCTCGCCACCATTGGTGCGTTCAATGATCTCCCTCATCACAGGATCGAGGTCATCGGGAAGCGTGGTCATGTGGGTTACCCCGTCATCTTTGGCTGTCGGATGCCGCGGCTAGGCTGGGCACGTGTCGGACACCGAAAAGCCTACCCTTCTCATAATCGACGGTCACTCGCTCGCCTTCCGCGCGTTTTACGCGCTGCCGGTCGACAGTTTCCAGAACCGTGAGGGGCAACACACCAATGCGATCCACGGCTTCCTTTCGATGCTGATCCTGCTGCTGCAAAACGAGAAACCCACCCATCTCGCGGTGGCATTCGACATCTCCCGGTACTCGTTCCGCACTCGTGAGTACCCCGAATACAAGGGCACCCGCGGCGAAACCCCTCCCGAGTTCGTGGGCCAGATCCCGCTGCTGGAAGAGGCGTTGAAGGCGATGGGTATTGTCACGATCTCGAAGGAAGACTTCGAGGCCGATGACATCCTGGCGACCCTTGCCGCTCGTGGTGCCGCGGAGGGCTACCGCGTGTTGGTGGTCTCTGGTGACCGGGACGCCATTCAGATGGTGACACCGGATGTGACGCTGCTGTATCCCAATGCGCGCGGGGTATCCGAGTTGAAACGCTATGACCGCGACGCCGTGTTCGAGCGGTACGGCATCGAGCCCGAGCAATATCCCGATGTCGCCGCGCTCGTGGGAGAGACCTCCGACAACCTGATTGGAATCGACAAGGTCGGTGAGAAGACCGCGGTGAAGTGGATCACGACATACGGCAGTCTCGACGAGGTGCTCGCCCACGCGGACGAGATCAAGGGTGTGGTCGGCGAGAAGCTGCGCGAGCAGAAAGATCGGGCCGTACGCAATCGCAAGCTCAATCACCTATTGACCGATGTCGACCTACCTGTGGGGCCAACACAATTGCTCCGCGCGTCCATCAACGTGGCTGCGGTGCGCGAGGTATTCGACAAGCTCCAGTTCAAGACACTACTGGACCGAGTGCTGAAGATCGCGGGGGCGGAGAGTCCGGACGGATTGGCGAAGGATGCCACTGCGGTGGCGCCCCCGAGCAACTCGATTCCGGTCATCCACACCATGGTCGACGAAGAATTGGGCAAGTGGATCGATACGGTGTCGAAGCGCGGCACTCTACCGCTCGGCCTCCGTGTAAAGAGTGCACACGGCGTGGTCATCGGGTTTGGACTCGCCTCGCAAAGCGAGACGGCGTTCGTGCCGTGGGAAGCGGATCGACCTGATTATGTCGCGCTCGAAAATTGGCTAGCGAGTGACGCGCCCAAACACATGCAGGGCGCGAAGGCGCAGCTCAAGATTTTGCGTGACTCGGGTATCGAGCTAAACGGCATCACGTTCGACACCATGCTTGCGGCGTGGCTCATCAAACCGGGCATCAAGCCCGAGACTCTCGAATCGCAGGTATATGACTACCTCGGAGAAACCCTGGAGCAGGGTGACCCGAACCAGCTCGTTCCCGAAACCGAGGCCGCCAGCCCCGCCACCGAAGCGTGGTACGTGTTGAGAGTCGCCGAATACCTCTCCGAGAAGCTGGAACCCGGCTCACGTTCGGTGCTCGACACGATCGAAATCCCGCTGGTTCCGGTGCTGGCGACGATGGAGCGCACCGGCATCACGATCAACCGCGAAATCCTCGGCAGCCTGACCGCAGAACTTGGGGCGACTGCGGCAGAGGCCGCCGCGAAGGCGTACGCGGAGATCGGTCGCGAGATCAACCTGGGCAGCCCGAAGCAGCTCCAGGAGGTGCTGTTCGACCAGTTGGGAATGCCCAAGACCCGGTCGAATAAGACCGGCTTTTCCACGGATGCGGCAAGTCTTGCCGACCTGCAGGAGCAGGCCCCGCATCCTTTTCTCGATGTGCTGTTGCAGCACAGGGACGCCACCAAACTCCTGCAGATCATTAGTGGCATCGACAAGGCAGTGGATGCCGGGGGCCGGGTGCACACCACCTACGAGCAGGCGGGGTCGAGCACCGGTCGCATTGCCTCGAATGACCCGAACCTGCAGAACGTGCCAGTGAAGACCGAAGTCGGCAGGCGCATCCGATCTGCGTTCGAGTCAGGATCAGGGTTCGAAACTCTCCTCACCGCCGACTATACACAGATCGAGATGCGCATTATGGCCCACCTTTCGGGCGACGGGGGCCTGATCACGGCATTCAATGAGGGGGAGGACCTGCACCGCTTTGTTGGCGCCCGTATCTTCGGGGTTGATCCAGCCGACGTCACACCGGTCATGCGCACCAAGGTGAAGGCAATGTCGTACGGCCTTGCCTATGGCCTCAGCGCTTTTGGATTGAGCAAACAGTTGCGCATCGAGACGTCGGAAGCCAAGGAACTCATGACGGACTATTTCGCGCGATTCGGCGCCGTACGCGAATATCTTCAGAATGTCGTTGAGCAGGCCAGGGCAGACGGCTACACGACCACCCTCTTCGGGCGACGCCGTCCGTTCGGCGACCTGTCGTCATCAAACAGGGTGTTTCGGGAAAATGCGGCGCGGCAGGCACTCAACTCGCCAATCCAGGGCACCGCGGCCGACATCCTGAAGATTGCGATGATCAGGATTGAGCATGATCTCGGCGAGCAGGGGCTCGGATCACGGATGCTGCTGCAGGTGCACGATGAACTCGTATTCGAGGTAGCCGCAGGGGAGCTCGATGCCCTCACTGCCATTGTGCGCAACCGCATGGCGGGGGCGGCCGTCCTCACGGTCCCCCTCGAGGTGCAGATTGGAACCGGCCCGAACTGGGATTCTGCCGCGCACTGAACGATGAACGGTCGACGCGGATGCTGATTCATCCTGAGTCGACCCCGTCAGCTCATTGACAAACGGACATAAACGGACTTATATAAGCCCATAACCACCTTTGGTTTGTCCGATTCTCCATCAACGAGGTCAGAGTGTACGCACCGGAGCGTCACCAGCAGATTCTGGACACTGCCCGTGTCCACGGTCGTGTCGATGTCGCCGGCCTCGCCCGCGATCTCGCGGTTACTCCCGAAACGGTGCGCCGAGACCTGACGGCACTGGAACGTCGAGGAGTACTTCGCAGGGTGCATGGGGGCGCTATCCCGGTGGAGCGACTAGGCATTGAGCCCGGGGTCTCGGACCGTGAAAGTCACTCGGCGGGCCAGAAGGAGCGAATCGCCCGGGCTGCGCTGGATGAACTTCCGGACGGCGGCTCGATCATCCTCGATGCCGGTACGACTACTGTCCGGCTGGCGGAGATGCTCCCTCACGATCGTGAATTGACAGTTGTCACCCATTCAATCCCGGTGGCAGGCATTCTCATATCCCGGCCCAACATCACTCTTCACCTCCTCGGCGGCATCGTTCGGGGCCGCACCCTGGCCGCCGTCGGTGACTGGACCCGAGCCCAGATCGCCGATGTCTTCGCGGACGTTGCATTCATGGGCACCAACGGCATCAGCGTGGATCGAGGTCTCACCACCCCCGACCTCGCGGAAGCCAGCGTCAAACGCGCACTTATCGACGCCGCGCGGCGCACGGTGGTGCTGGCAGATCACACAAAATTCGGCCGAGAGGATTTTGCTCGCGTCGCACCGCTCTCCGATATTGACACCGTGATTACCGATATCGGCCTCGACGTCGAGCTTGCCGGAGACATCGAGAACGCTGGGCCCAGGGTGGTGGTCGTGTGATCATCACGGTGACCCTGAACCCCAGCCTTGATCGCACGCTTGAAGTTGGCCGGCTGGAGCGCGGCGTGGTGCTCCGGACCACCACACCGACACTCGAAGCCGGCGGCAAGGGTGTCAATGTCACGCGAGCACTCGCGGCAAACGGCATCCCGAGCATTGCAGTGTTTCCGGTGGGTGGCCGCGAGGGGTCGGAACTGCATGGGCTCCTGGCCGATGCCGGTATCGACACGCGTGCCATGGCGGTGGCTGGTCGTACTCGGTCCAACATCACTATCGCCGAACGAGACGGCACCGTCACCAAACTCAACGAACCGGGCTCGGCGCTGCTGGACCACGAGATTCGCGCGCTCTCAGATCTCGTCGCCGACACAGTGTCAGCGGGAGACTGGATTGTCATGAGCGGGAGCGTTCCGCCGGGGTTCACCGGTGGACGGATGCGCACCTTCGTGTCGAGCCTTGCCGCCCATGACGTCAGCCTGGCCATCGACACGAGTGGTGATGCCCTCGCTGCGGCCATCGATGCCCGTCCCAGACTCGTCAAGCCCAATCGGGCAGAGCTGGCCGAGATCGCTGGCTCGCCGCTGGAATGTATTTCCGAAGTCATTGACGCAGCACAATCCGTTCGCGATCGCGGCGTCGAGTATGTTGCGGTGAGTCTGGGCGCTGATGGCGCGGTGCTGGTCGGCCCCGCTGGCGTCGTTGTCGGTGCGTCTCGCGTCGAGCGCCCCAGGAGCACCGTCGGCGCGGGAGATTCATTCCTCGCCGGATTCCTCGCCAAATTCTCCATGGATGAAACAGATGTCGACGCCGCCATGCTCGAAGCTCTCGCCTGGGGTGCGGCGGCGGCATCCCTGCCTGGCACCTCCGTGCCATGTTCTGCGGACATCGACTTCACCCACGTCCAGCTGGTGTGGCAGCCAGACCTGGATCGGCCACTCGTGGCCAGCTAACCCAACCCCCATCCCAATCCAGTACAAAGGAGTACCCAGTAATGTCTGACTTCACACCAGCGGCCACCGGGACCGGTGTTCGCGCGCGCATTCAACGAGGCGGTGCGTTCCTTGCCGGCATGATCATGCCGAACCTTGGGGCCTTCATCGCGTGGGGCCTCATCACGGCCCTCTTCATCCCCAACGGTTGGGTCAACGAGATTGCCCGCAACACCGGGGCCATTGCGAAGGACACAAACATTCCGTTTGCCGATCAGGCACTCACTCTTGTCGGTCCGATGATCGTTTGGCTTTTGCCTATCCTGATCGGCTTTACGGGCGGTCGTCTCGTTCACGGCAACCGCGGTGCGGTCGTCGGTGCTGTGGCGACCATTGGTGTCATTGTGTCACCGCTGGCCCTCCAATTGGGCGCGACCCCTCCCGCTGACGCCTCGGGCCTCGGCCCGCAGTTCCTCGGCGCTCTTATTATCGGCCCAGTCACGGGTCTGCTGCTGAAGCTCTGGGATAGGGCTATCGCCGGCAAGCTCAAAGCTGGCTTCGAGATGCTCGTTGACAATTTCTCCGCCGGAATCATCGGTGGCGTCATGGCGATGGTCGGTGTCTTCCTTTTGGGACCGATCGTCTTCGCGATCGCTGATGCGTTCGGCGCAGCTGTCAAGGCGCTGGTTGCAGCAAACCTCCTCCCGCTGGTCTCGATCATCATCGAGCCTGCCAAGGTGCTCTTCTTGAACAACGCACTGAACCACGGTGTGCTCACCCCGATCGGTGCCGACCAGGCTGCCGAAGCGGGCAAGTCGATCATGTTCATGCTCGAGGCGAACCCCGGGCCCGGCTTGGGTATTCTCACCGCAATGCTGCTCTTCGGTCCCCGCGCAATCCGCGCGACGGTGCCGGCGGCGATGGTTGTTCATTTCCTCGGTGGGATCCACGAGATCTACTTCCCCTATGTGCTCATGAAGCCGATCCTCATCATCGCGGCTATCGCGGGCGGAGCGTCAGGGGTGCTCTGGTTCTCGATTTTCAAGCTAGGACTTGTCTCACCGGCCTCACCCGGCAGCATTTTCGCCTGGATCGTGGCCTCCCCGCCCAGCGACCTGCTTCTGAACATGGTCGGAATCCTGATCTCTGCGGCCGTCGCGGCAGTGGTCGGTTCCGTCCTTCTGGGATTCGGTCGTAACGAGGGGGCGGCTATGGACCTCGACGAAGCGAAGGCGCAGAGTGTCAGGAACAAGAACAAGAAGACCGCTCCGGCAGAGGCCTGAGTTCCTACAACACAAGGGAGATACCATGGTGACCATCGACGGATCAAGCATCAAAAAGCTGATCGTTGCGTGCGACGCAGGCATGGGCAGCAGCGTAATGCTCGCATCGACGTTGAAGAAGCAACTCGCGAAGAGTGGGATCACGGTTGAGCACTCGCCCGTGGCCAGCATTCCGGGCGACGCTGACGTCGTGGTCACCCAGACCGGTCTGGCGGATCGTGCGAGGGGCGTTGTTCCGCACGTGCCTGTCATCCCGTTCCAGCTTTTTCTGGGAGACCCCAAGATTGCCAAGCTCGTAAAGGCAATCCAAAACGGCGAAACGGTCGAACTGTAATGCCGGATGAGAGCACTCCTCTCGCCGAACTGCTCGCGGAGGCGTCGATTGATCTCGACGCCTCCGCGACCAGCCGGGATGACGCGATCCGCCAGGCCGGTGCAGGCCTCCTGGCGGTGGGCGCCATTGACGAGGCATACGTGGATGCCATGATCGATCGCGAGAACTCCGTCTCCACGTTTATGGGCGAAGGTGTGGCAATTCCTCACGGAACGCTGGCAGCGAAAGATTCGGTCCTGTCTGATGCCCTGTCGCTCGTGCGCTTTCCGGATGGAGTCGACTGGGACGGCAATGATGTGCGCCTGGCATTCGGCATTGCCGCCAAAGGCAATGGTCACATCGCGCTACTGTCCCAGCTCGCTACCGTCCTGATGGATCCGGAAAAAGCTGAAGCGTTGCGCGCCGCTACGACGACTGAGCAGGTTTATGCGCTGCTCGAGTCCGACGACGAGGACGAATGACAGCACCGTGAAGGTTGCAAAGTTTTATGCCCCGGGTGACATCCGTCTTGAGGACGTCGACGAGCCGCACGTCTCGACCGGTGAGGTAAAAATCCGTGTGCGCAACTGCTCGACGTGCGGCACGGATGTCAAGATCTTGACGTCGGGTCATCCCAACATGTCGCCACCGCAGGTCATGGGCCACGAAATAGCGGGCGAAATCGTGGATGTCGCGGCGGGCGTCGAAGGCTGGAGCGTAGGCGACCGAGTGCAGGTCATCGCCGCCATCCCTGACGGCACCTGCGACGACTGCCTGGCGGGTAATCCGACGATCTGCCCGAATCAGCTGTCGATGGGCTACCAGTTTCCCGGCGGATTTGCCGAATACATGATTGTGCCGCGCGAGGTTCTCAGGGTGGGCGGTCTCAACCGGATTCCTGACGGGGTGGGCTTTGCCGAGGCCTCCCTCACGGAACCCCTGGCCTGCGTCCTGAATGGCCAGGAACTGGCACGCGTGGGGGCCGGTGACACAGTCGTGGTCGTGGGTTCGGGGCCCATCGGCTGCCTGCACGTTCGGCTTGCCCGGTCCCGCGGCGCCGTGCGAATCATCCTGATCGATATCAATGCCGACCGACTCGCGGAGGCGGCCGCCATTGTGCAGCCGGACCTGACCATCGTGTCAAGCGAGACCGATCCGGTCGAAGCCGTGCTTCGGGCCACGAATGGCCGCGGGGCCGATGTGGTGATCACCGCCGCAGCATCCGGTGCAGCCCAGGAACAGGGGCTCAGGATGCTGGCCCGGCGTGGCCGCTTGAGCCTGTTCGGTGGGCTGCCGAAAGACGCACCCACCGTCACCGTCGACTCGAACCTGGTGCACTACCGCGAGCTGACTATCGTCGGCGTTAACGGGTCGAGCCCCGCTCATAATAGACAGGCTCTGGAGCTCATTGCTACCGGCGTCGTGGTAGTCAGCGACCTCATCACCCACCGACTTCCCCTTGACAGGCTTCTCGACGCGATCGGTATCGTGGGCAGAGGCGAAGCAATCAAAGTAACAATCGAATCGTAGGAGCAGTCATGGCAGAGAAAAAGGTCGTAGTGGCGTCGAGCGTTGGACTGCACGCCCGCCCGGCATCACTATTCGCGCAGGCAGCGGCACAAGCCGGCGTGCCCGTACAACTGGCCTCCGCTGCGGGCAAGAGTGTCAACGCGGCCAGCATCCTCGGAGTTTTGTCGCTCGGCATCGGGCATGGCGAGGAGGTCACGCTTACCGCCGAGGGGGACGGAGCCGAGGCGGCCCTGGAGACCCTCGCCGAGTTGCTGAATACCGATCTGGATAAGGAGTAGATTCCCATGCCGAATAGGTGGGTTTGGATAGGCTTGGAACATGACTGATTCTCCAGCATCTCCTGGTTCTCTCTCCGGCGAGACCGCCCGTACGCCCACCCAGATCGATGCCGTGGCAGAGGAATGGGTTGTCACCCTGGCCGAACTCGATCCGTCGGTAGCCATCTGGATCGGAATTCCGGGGAGGCTAGACGAATACGCGGACCTGTCACCCGCTGGGCATGGGAAGTACCTTGACGAGGCGAAGAAAGCACTTGCGAAGCTAGAGGCTGCCACCGAGGTCGACGATGTCGACTGGGTGACGAAGACCGACCTGGCCAGCGATCTGACGCTGGAAATCGAGTCGAGCGCTGTGGGCCTGTGGATGCGCGACATGAACGTCATAGCGAGCCCCGCTCAGGATATCCGGGACGTTCTTGACCTGATGCCGACGGGTTCGGAGCAGAACTGGGTTGATATCGCGGGTCGATTGTCGAACCTGCCCCGCGCGATCGAGGGTTACATCGAGACTCTGCGACTCGGGATCGAGAACGGAGTCACACCCGCGCGGCGACAGGTGCGGGAAGTGATCCATCAGGCTCGGAAGCACGCGGCGGCCGACGGCTTCTTCCACGACTTTGCTGCCGGCGCCTCTCTGGAAGGCTCGCGGGAGTTGCCAGACTCGCTCGCCGCTGCAATGGCCAGCGGGGCACAGGTATCGGCTGCCGCGTACGAATCCCTGGCGAACTTCCTCGCCGATGAGCTGATGCCTGCCGCGCAGGTGCAGGACGGCGTAGGCCGCGAGGTGTATGCGCTGCAGTCCCGCCGATTCCTTGGCGCAACGATAGATCTTGACGAGACATACGAGTGGGGCATCGACGAGCTTGCCCGGATGGTCGAGGAGCAAGAGTCGATCGCCCGCGAGATCAAACCCGGCGCATCCGTTCTCGAAGCCATTGAATTCCTGGACACCGATCCATCACGCACACTGCAGGGGACGACCGCACTGCGGGAATGGATGCAGCAACTGAGCGATAGGGCCATCGATGAGCTCTCGCGCAGCCACTTCGACATACCGAAGCCGCTGAAACACCTCGAATGCATGATCGCCCCCACCCAGGAAGGTGGCATCTACTACACGGGCCCGAGCGACGACTTCTCACGCCCGGGACGCATGTGGTGGTCGGTGCCCGAGGGCGTCACCGAGTTCAACACCTGGCGCGAAACCACCACGGTCTACCACGAGGGTGTTCCCGGCCACCACCTGCAGGTCGGGCAGGCTGTCTACAACCGCGCAAAACTGAACACCTGGCGGCGTCAGCTCGCGGGTACATCCGGGCATGCCGAAGGCTGGGCACTCTACGCCGAGCGTCTCATGCAGGATCTTGGATACCTCGATGATCCGGGCGACAGGCTCGGGATGCTCGATGGACAGCGCATGCGAGCGGCCAGGGTCGTGCTCGACATCGGTGTGCACCTCGGCAAGCCCCGTCTCGACGGAACAGGCATATGGGACTGGGACTACGCGCTGGACTTCATGGGAAAGAACGTCAACATGAACGAGCAGTTCGTGCGCTTCGAGGTGAATCGCTACTTCGGCTGGCCAGGGCAGGCCCCCTCCTACAAGGTGGGCCAACGCATCTGGGAGCAGATTCGGGACCAGTACAAGTCTGCGGAGGGCGCCTCCTTCAACATGAAAGAGTTCCACCGCAAGGCCCTCGATCTCGGGGGAGTTGGCCTCGATACGCTCAGAACAGCCCTGCTGAAGCCGGCACAACGCAGGTGAGCGCTCGGTCGCCGTGGGAGCGGGCGCCGGGTGAGTGGTCACCGCGAATCACTCTGCTCGAGCGCACGGCGGGCGATGCGCAGCACGTATCACTGCGGCTGGATGCTCCCATCCTCGGCAGGCTCTATGAATACGAGGGCACCTTCACGTACGCTATCGAAACTCAGGAGCACTTCAATGGTTGAGCGCATCGTCATCGCCGGGGCATCCGGATTCATCGGCAGATATCTTGCTGCGCGGTACCGGCCCCAGGGAGCAGCGGTCAGCCTCATCGGGCGTCGGGGGCAGGATGCCTCGTGGGGAGACACCTCGGCCATCACGACAGTGCTGGATGGCGCGGTGCTGCTCATCAACATGGCGGGGAAGAGCGTGAACTGCCGCTACAACACGACCAATCGTGCCGAGATCATGCGGTCGCGGATCGATACGACTCGCGAACTGTCCGCAGCCATCGCGGACTGCGTCAGCCCGCCACCACTTTGGATCAACTCATCCACCGCCACCATCTACCGGCATGCGGACGACCGCGCGATGACAGAGCGCACGGGCGAGATCGGGACCGGATTCTCCGTGGGAATCGCCACCGCCTGGGAAAACGAATTGTTCGCCGACGACCTGCCCGCCACCCGGCGCGTCGCGTTGCGGATGGCTATTGTGCTCGGCAACGGCAGCGCACTCGTCCCGCTTATCCGGCTCACCAGGTGCGGGCTCGGCGGCGCCCAGCTGGATGGCCGGTGGTTTCGCGCACCATCTCGGGTTGCCGCGGGAACGTTCCACGAGTTCAGGGCCCGGGGCGGGCGGCAGAAATTCAGTTGGATTCATATCGCCGATGTCATGGGGATTATCGAGTTCATCAGGGCAGAGCCCCAGCTCGACGGAGTGATCAACGCCAGCACCCCGAATCCGGTCGATAATATTTCGATGATGACAACGCTTCGCCGTGTACTCGGCGTGAAATTCGGCATTCCCACTCCCAGGTTCCTGCTCGAGGTCGGCTCCGCGCTCATCCGATCCGAGACCGAGCTGGTACTGAAGAGCCGGTGGGTCGTGCCGCAGAGGGTGCTGGATGCGGGCTATCGGTTCGAGTATCCAGATCTCGAGCGGGCGCTCGTCCAGATCGTGAACGAACGACGGACCTTATCCTCGGAAGCCTAATTTTGGTTTCCGTGGCGGTGCGAGCCAGGGTTACTCATCTCTGAGCAGTTCGGTCGGCTTCATCCGGCCGATCAGAATAGCCGCGACGACCGATGACAGGGCGGTAGCTCCCAGCACGAGTGCGACCAGTAGCGCGAGTTCACCGAAGGGTATGTCGAGCGGCGGGGCAAGAGTGAAGATCGGTCTGAGCACGTAGACGAACTGCGATGCCATGCCAATGCCAATGATGAGACCGATCACCGTGCCGAGGATCGTCGAGATGCCCGATTCTGCCAGCACGAGCCAGCGGATCTCGCGGGCATGCATACCCTGTGCACGCATCGTCACATATTCGCGACGGCGTTGCATGAGCAAGCCGAATACGAACATTGCCGTGGCGGTTGCTGCCATGAGGAAGGTAAAGAGCGAGTCGATCTGAAGGAGGCCACGCACATTGAGTGCCGTCAGACTGGATTGGTCTTTGTTCACCGCTTCCACGGTGGTGTTGACGTCGAATCGCTCATGGAATCCCTGAATTCCGGACAGCGACTGCAGTGCTCGTTCGAGTCCCGCGCTGCTTCGATCTGCGGTGTGCAGCAGGTAATAATCGGCTTCCTTAAGGCCGGTCTCACGCTCGTAGAACCCCAGATTTGCGACGATGTCGGTTCCCGTTGGGGCGCCGGGAAAGAGTGTGAGCAGGCCGAGCACCACAACGGGTCTGCGGGTCTGCTGATCTGTATCGCGAGCCAGCAGCAGTTCAGCCCTGTCGCCCACACTCAGCTTCAGGCCCTGGGCCAGGGCGGTGTTGACAAACACCCCGTCCGGGCGCTTTTCCAATAACGAGATCATTCTGCTGGACGAGCCATCCATGAACAGCGAGTCCTGGAGCGCGGCCACACCGCGATACGTGGCGGGGTCGATTGCAGCGAGGGTCGCGACGTCCTCATTGAATTCGCTGGTGAGCACCGCATTCTCAAGGGAGTACACCACTGCTGTTGCACCGCTGACGCCGTCGACTGTGAGTTCAGAGGTCAGTGTTGTCGGATGCTCAGTCGGATTGGTGGGATTCGGGGTGAGCCGGATGTCGGAGCCGACCAGGAACCGAGCATCCGTGACCTGTGCCTTGTCGTAGACAGTGGCAAAACTCGCGAGCATAGTGCCGAGGCCGACCACCAGCGCCAGGGTGACGACGCCGCCGGTGAGCGCGGCAAGCCTACGGGTGATGCTGCGCCACAACACGCCCGGCAGCAGTGACCCGAATCGTGGCGCAGTGTGACGTGACGCCGCGCGTTCTGTTAGTGCGTAGAGCACCCGAGCGATGAGCAGCGTGCCCGCAAGCCAGGCAAGGATCGGCGGAATTAAAAGCTGCAATGGCAACGACACCGACTGTCCCGCGTAGACGGAGCCGGCGGGCGCATCGAACGCGCCGAGCTGCAGGGCGATAAGCTGCGCCACGAACGCGATCACCAGCACCACAACGTCGAGATGAAAGCGCCGCCAGCCCGGGATGGCTCGGCGCGACACGGTGGCGAGTTCCTGGGTGATCTCGGTGCCAATCAGGCGCCTTCCCGGCACATACAGGGCGAGCGCAGTCACCAGCATGCCGCCGCCCGCTCCAATCGCCGCGGATTGCACCAGGGCACTGGGGGATGCCTCGAATACGATGGAGCTCCCGAGCAAGACGACCACGGTGACGAATCCCAGCGCCATCCCCATCAGGGAGCCGATCCCCGCAATCGCGATCGTACGCAGGACGAGTAGGTGCAGCAGGTGGCGCATGCCCGCCCCGCGAACGCGGAGCAGTGCGTTCTCGCGACGCTGTGCCTCCGCGAGCAGGTTCCCGGCGTAGGCGGTAAGGACGGCCGCGAGGATTGCTCCCGGCAGCCCAAGGAAGACGAACAGTCGCTTGGCGATGTCTGCGTCGCCTTCGGCGACCAGCAGTGCGTTGGAGATGTTGTCAATGAGGTAGGCCTGATCGGCAGTGAACCCCTGGATGCCGGCCGCAATGAGGCGGGTCTGTGTTCCGCCGGTGGCTGGGTCCGCGTTCAACACGGATCGATCGAGCAGGATATCGACCTCCTCAAGCGGGAGACTGTAGATCCTGGAATCACGCGCTGCCGCTGCCCCCTCGAACGCGGGCTCCACGTCGGCGCGGTACATCTCATGGTCGACCACCACGGTGAACGGAACGTATACGAACTTTTCGAGGCGGCTCGATTCTCGACTCTCGAAGAGGGGTTTAGCGATCGACAGATCCGTGATTCCGCTGACTTTCGCGACTAGCGGCCGCGCCCCGGGCAGGGTAATGGTGATGCTATCGCCCACGCTGACCGTGAGAGCCCGTGCGGTCTCGGCGCTGACCAGCACGCTGCCTGCCTCGAACCCGCCGGAGAGCATGGTGATGCTCGGATAGTTGGCCTGATACCGTGAGTCGAAGGCGAAAAGCTTCACCGGGCCCGGGACAGTCACTCCGTTGGCACTGAGTGTGCCCGGATCCATCTCCACCAGCACGAGTGGGTTTGCGGCTCTAACACCCGGAATGCCCGCCACTCGGTCAGTGAGATCACGCAGCGATGTCGCAGGGGGTGCGTTCGCGGGCGCGGGAGTGCGAGCCTCGCGTGCGGAGACTGTCGCGTTTACCGGCAGGTTGGCCGTCACCGGAATCGGACTCGCCGCACGGAGAAGATACGTGACACGGTGACTGGCCCCTGGCTCGACAGTGCCGATGTTCAGGCCAATACCCGCCTTTCCCTGATAGAACGGCGGGCCACTCTCGACATCCTTGACCTCAGCTCCGTCAAGAGAAGTCGAACCCGGTAGGTATGTTGTCGGGTCACTCGGATGGTCCCGGATAACGACTTCGTGTGCCGGCGCGAGTCCGTCATTGGTGACAGTCAGCGTCACAAGGGTCTTGCCTCCCGACTCGAGCGCGTCGGCGGCCAGAGCCTGCTCGAAACGCAGCCCGCCGCCGAGGGGAGCCGTCAACACCAGTTGTGAATCGAGTGTCAGCGGCGCCAGTGCCCGCCTCGTCAACGACGCGCCGGAACCGTCGATGAAGAACAACACGGCCGAGAACAAGCCAACGCCGACGATAACGCCCACAAACGATGTGAGGGTCCGCCGAGGGTTACGGAACAGATCCCTCAGTACGTAGCCGAGAAGCGTCATGAGCGCGCCTCCTTCGAATCCGAGACCCGGCCGTTATCCATTTCGACCATGACGTCCATGCGCTCGGCCACTGAACGGTCGTGTGTCACGACCACCAGCGTCGTTCGGCTCAGCCGTTGAACCTGCAGCAGCAGCTCGACAACTCGATCCGCGCTGGCGCCATCGAGCGAACCGGTTGGCTCGTCGGCTAACAGAACCCCGGGGCCATGAATGAGTGCCCGCGCTATGGCAACGCGTTGCCGCTGCCCTCCGGAGAGTTGATCCGGGAAGCGGCGCGCCAGAACGGCTACATCGAGTTGTTCGAGCAGAGAGTGAATGTGGGCTGGTTCATCGGACACACCGGCCAACACCGCCTGCAGTCCAACATTTTCGGTGACGGTGAGGAAGGGCTGCAGGTTGTCTGACTGGAACACAAAGCCGAACATCCGTCGGCGCAGTGCCGCTCGCTGCGCATCCGGCAAAGCGGAGATGACGTCGTCGTTGACCCGAACCTCTCCGCCGGTGGGCAGTTCAAGCCCACCAATGATGCCGAGCAGTGTCGATTTGCCGGATCCACTGGGCCCGACGATCGCAACGCTGCTCGCGCGCCCGATCGCTAACGTCACGCCGTCAAGGGCTCGAATTCGACCGGTAGATGTCGCGTACTCCATGCTCAGAGCATCGATCGAGATTCGCGCGCCCAGAGTCGTACGGGAACTCGCGTGGACCGAGAGACTGGTGCTGACGGTCATGCTGCATCCTCGATTCGTCCGCCAGTCAAGCGGACGATGCGCGATCCCCGTGCGGCAACGTCGTCACTGTGTGTGACCAGGAGTACGGCGAGTCCACGCTCACGACAGGCGCGCTCCAGTACGCCAAGGATGAGACGCGCGTTCGTCCCGTCCAGTTGGCCGACGGCCTCGTCGGCCAGGAGCAGGTCTGGTGTGTTCGCCAGGGCCACCGCCACCGCGACTCGCTGGGCCTCACCACCAGAAAGGCGGCGCGGCAGATGATCCGCGCGATCCGCGAGTCCGAACTGCTCGAGCAAAGCGTTTACACTCGCGGTCGACGGCTCGCGTGTCGCGAGGCGAATGGCGAGCGCGACGTTCTCGGCGGCCGTGAGGAAGGGTACGAGGTTGCCGGACTGAAGCACGATTCCGATCCTCGTGGCACGCAGCTCAGCGCGCTGCGTGTCGGACATCCACCCGGTGTCACGCCCATCGAAGAACACCCGGCCCGAGTCAGGAAGAAGGAGCCCGGCAATGAGCGAGATGACTGTCGACTTGCCGCAACCGGAGGGACCGACAAGGCAGGTGATCTCACCGCGTTGCAGTTCGAGGTCGAGCTCCTCCAGAACCCGTGTTGGGTCGTTGGGGTTGCGATAGGTCTTCGAGACGCCGTGCATGCTCACCACAGCGCCACGGAACTGCGATGAAGAGTCATTGATCTGCGACATCACGGCAGCCTGCTCGCTTGTACGTCACCAAAGAGGACTGGATACTCAGCGGCAGCCTGAGCGTCGATGCGCAGCGCCTCAGCGCTCGCTTCGCCGAGCCCCTCGGGGCTGAGCATGGTGACATTGATCAGAAACTCGATGTCTTCGTGACGGCTTGCCGATCGTGGCTCGTTTCGAATCTGTCCGACGCCGAGAGCGAAGTACTTGAATTCGTTGTCAAGCGCACCGGCCTTGCCTTCCCGAATGACCAGCACGTTATCGAAGCAAGCGAAGGGAACGCATTCTTGCGGTTGAGTTCTCAAGAATTCGGCGGCATCGCCGTTCGCGCCTGGCGGTCGAGCAATTTGCCAGGGTGGCGTCCCGGTCGTCGGGTTAGTTGGCATCAGAATGCCGCCCCGTGCGCCATCCACGCCAGACAGCCAGGCTTCATCCACTGCGATGAAGCGCCCTGCTTCATATTGCTCGGTGGCAACCCCGAGCACCCAGATGTTGCTGTCCTTGTCTTGAGCGAGGTAGTCGAGCGACTGCTGTACCACCTGTCCAGCCCCGGTCGACTGATCGTGTACCAAAACGGTCTTCACGCCCTGAATCTCCCGAATAACGTCGGTGACGGTCGTCACGACCTTGTGTGGCACCTCACGATTGCCGATGAGTGTGGTTCCCTCTCGGACCCACTGCATCCCTGGAATAAGCGGCAGCCACTCGTTGGCGCCGAGCCTGGGGTCGACAAAATTCGAGGCGATAAAAGCGGTCTTGGCAAATGACTGCTTGGGCGTGGGGCCTGCCGACCCCGTGCACCCAATAAGAAGTGCGCCAAGCAGACCAAACCCCATCAACGGGAGCACGGTCAGTCGCCGTGATGTTGACCACGTCATGAACGTCTCCTCATCCGGACCGAATCCCGGCGGCCCTGGGCAGCACAGTACGAGAGGGTCTCTGAACAGGGCCTGAACTGTCCCTCAGCTGGCTCGACTCTTGCCGCATGGACCAGCAGCGGGGGCTGGTGGGGGCCGGTGGATACCGTGGCTGGCCTTCGCCGAAATCAGGCGGTAAGCTAAGGCGTCGCAATCGTGACTAACTATTCGCCTGCCGTTGGCGACACCACTGTGATCCACCAGCCAGCGGCCTAGCTGTGCCTGTTCCAGGCATGTCCATACCGGAGCAACTACTACATGACAATCGTAACGACCGACAAGGCACCCAAGCAGGTCGCCATTAATGACATCGGATCTGCTGAAGACTTTCTCGCCGCGGTCGAAAAGACCCTGAAGTTTTTCAACGACGGAGACCTCATCGAGGGTACCGTCGTCAAAATCGATCGTGACGAGGTCCTCCTCGACGTCGGTTATAAGACCGAGGGTGTCATCCCCTCCCGCGAACTTTCCATCAAGCACGATGTAGACCCGACCGAGGTCGTTCAGGTTGGTGACACGGTCGAGGCACTCGTTCTCCAGAAAGAGGACAAAGAGGGTCGCCTTATCCTGTCCAAGAAGCGCGCACAGTACGAGCGCGCATGGGGCGATGTTGAGAAAATCAAGGAAGCCGACGGAGTCGTGACCGGTTCGGTCATCGAGGTTGTCAAAGGTGGCCTCATCGTCGACATCGGTCTTCGCGGATTCCTGCCGGCGTCGCTCATCGAGTTGCGTCGCGTCCGCGACCTCACGCCGTATCTCGGTCAAGAGATCGAAGCCAAGATCCTCGAGCTCGACAAGAACCGCAACAACGTTGTGCTCTCACGTCGTGCGCTCCTTGAGCAGACTCAGAGCGAGAGCCGCACAACGTTCCTCAACAACCTCGCCAAGGGCCAGGTTCGCAAGGGCGTCGTCTCCTCGATCGTCAACTTCGGTGCGTTCGTCGATCTTGGCGGCGTGGACGGACTCGTTCACGTTTCCGAGCTGTCGTGGAAGCACATCGAGCACGCCTCAGAGGTCGTCGAGGTTGGTCAGGAGGTCACCGTCGAGATCCTCGAGGTCGACCTCGAGCGCGAGCGCGTCTCGCTGTCGCTCAAGGCCACCCAGGAAGACCCGTGGCAGGTATTCGCTCGCACGCACGCAATCGGGCAGGTTGCGCCCGGAAAGGTCACCAAGCTGGTTCCCTTCGGCGCATTCGTTCGTGTCGCCGAGGGCATAGAGGGTCTGGTGCACATTTCCGAATTGTCGGGTAAACACGTCGAGCTTGCCGAGCAGGTCGTGTCGGTCAATGATGAGGTCTTTGTCAAGGTCATCGACATCGACCTCGAACGTCGCCGCATCTCACTCTCACTCAAGCAGGCCAACGACGGCGTCGACCCCGACGGCACCGAGTTCGACCCGGCGCTCTACGGAATGCTCACCGAGTATGACGACCAGGGCAACTACAAGTACCCTGACGGCTTCGACCCGGAGACCAACGAATGGAAAGAGGGCTTCGAGACCCAGCGAGAGAAGTGGGAGTAGGATTACGCTGCGGCCCAGGAGCGCTGGGAGCAGCACAAGAAGCAGGTGGCCGCGGCCGCCCTGCAGGTCGACATGCCGTCTACTGGCGTTCCGGCCGGGGCGTCCTCATTCTCCAGCGATGAGGTGCCTGCCGGTGCCGGCACTCTCGCCGATGATGAGGCACTCGCTGCACTTCGTGAGAAGTTGAGCAACAACTCGTAATCGGATAGCGAAGAATGGCCGGTCTCCTCGGAGACCGGCCATTCTCGTTTACGTAGCTACAGCGACAGCGCGCGGCGCTGTGCCCGACGGTGCCTCGCCCGTCGGAACAGCATCACGAATCCCACGGTTAGTCCTGCCAGAGCCGCCACCACAAGCACAGGCAACAGGAGCGCCAATACACTGAGCACAGCGCTGCTGACGTCTTCGAAAGTGCTCACTACCGGCGCCGCAGCGCCAAAGGTTGCGGCATTCATCGCCGGTCTCGACGCCATCTTTGTGACATGAGTTGCCAGTGCGAGCACAATACCGATTGCGATCGGCACCCAGGCATTCGAGCTGAAGATTGACGCTGGATCCTGCACGACTGCCGTTGCCGAGGTCGACCCCGTACCGAACGCAATGCCGCCGGCTGCCGGTCTCACCATCGTCTGGATCCAGTCATTCACCGAGTCGACCACGGGAATCTTGTCCGCAATGATCTCGATCACCAACAGCACGCCGAGGATGCCGAGTACCCACTCGTTGGAAAGCCATGACCACGCGGGTGGAAGTTCCACGAAATCCAGGAATCGCCCAGCGAGACCCAGGGTGAGCAGAGGAATGTAAGCATTCAGCCCGGCTGCTACGGCGAGGCCGGTGCCCGTCAGGATCTCAAACATGCCCGCCTTCTTTCCACACGTTCCTTACAGCACAGACGCCAGCACCACAGGCCACCATCACCGCAGACGCGCCACAGCACAGACGCTAGCAGCAGCCGAGCCGCCGTCACCGCTAGCATGGGCGCGTGTACCTGATAGCGCTGACCGGGGGCATCGCGTCCGGTAAATCCGTGGTTGCGAGGCGGCTGGCCGAACGCGGTGCGATAGTGGTGGATGCCGACCAGGTAGCGCGTGAGGTGGTCGAGCCGGGCACGCCCGCACTCGCCGCCATCGTCCAGCATTTCGGCGCAGGGGTGATTCTTCGGGATGGCGCCCTCGACCGCGCTGGACTCGGGGCCATCATCTTCACCGACCCCGCCCAGCGCGCGGCGCTCAACGCGATCACACACCCTGCGGTGTGGGCCACCTCGCGGGAACGCTTCGCGGCGGCCGCGACTTTTAACCCCCGGGCCGTAGTTGTGTACGACGTGCCTCTACTGGCAGAGGGCAGCCGGGCAGCCGAGTTCGACCTGGTAGTGGTCGTGCAGGCGAGCACGGCAACGCGTGTAGCTCGCATGGTGGAATTGCGCGGAATGACCCCGGCGGAGGCCTCCCAGAGAATTGGCTCACAGGCGAGCGACGCTGACCGGCTGGCCATTGCGGATGTGGTGATAGACAGCGAAGGGACGCTGGAGCAAACCGTGGCCCAGGCTGATGCCGTGTGGGTGCGCGCCCACGCTTTCGCCCACAGCAAACACCCCTGACGATGTCAGTGGCCGTGCCTAGACTTTCACTATGGAACCCACGCGCTCGGTACGGCCATTCGAGGTCATCAGCGAGTACATCCCGAGCGGTGACCAGCCTCAGGCCATTGCCGAGTTGGCTCAGCGTATCAATGCGGGCGAGACGGATGTTGTTTTGCTTGGCGCTACCGGCACGGGCAAGTCGGCGACGACGGCATGGCTGATCGAACAGGTCCAGCGTCCCACGCTCGTGCTTTCTCACAATAAGACGCTCGCGGCGCAGCTCGCCAATGAATTTCGCGACCTCATGCCGAATAATGCCGTCGAGTATTTTGTGTCGTACTACGACTATTACCAGCCCGAGGCGTACATCCCGCAGACCGATACGTTCATCGAGAAGGATTCTTCGATCAACGCCGAGGTCGAGCGACTTCGCCATTCCACGACGAATTCCCTTCTGAGTCGCCGCGACGTGGTGGTGGTGTCCACCGTCTCGTGCATCTACGGCCTCGGCGCCGCCGAGTCGTACCTCGAGGCCATGGTGGCCCTTCAGGTTGGGCAGAAAATAGATCGCGAAACCCTCATCCGGCGCTTCGTGTCGATGCAGTACCAGCGCAATGACTACGACTTCTCCCGCGGCACGTTCCGAGTTCGCGGCGACACCATCGAGATCATCCCCGTCTACGAAGAATTGGCCATTCGAATCGAGATGTTCGGCAACGAGATCGAGGCCATCTACGCACTGCATCCCCTAACCGGGGATGTGGTGAGAACGATGGATGCGGTTTCCGTCTTCCCGGGAACCCATTACGCCGCGAGCCCGGCGACCATCCAGCGCGCCATTGTGACCATCCAGGAGGAGCTCGCCGAGCGCCTGCAGGAGTTCGAGCGCCAGGGCAAACTCCTCGAAGCACAGCGGCTCCGCATGCGCACGACCTTCGACATCGAGATGATGGAGCAAATCGGGTTCTGCAACGGCATTGAAAACTACTCCCGCCACATGGACGGGCGCCAGCCTGGCGAGGCACCACACTGCCTGCTCGACTATTTCGCCGAAGACTTTCTCGTGGTGATCGACGAATCGCACGTGACAGTCCCGCAGATCGGTGCCATGTATGAGGGGGATGCCTCGCGCAAACGCACCCTGGTTGAGCACGGCTTTCGCCTGCCGAGCGCCATGGATAACCGACCTCTTAAGTGGGAGGAGTTCCTCAACCGGGTGGGGCAGAAGGTCTACCTCTCCGCGACCCCGGGGAAGTATGAGATGGGCATCACTGATTCCGTTGTCGAGCAGGTGATCCGTCCCACCGGGCTGGTCGACCCTCAGATCCTCGTAAAGCCGTCCAAGGGGCAGATCGACGACCTGCTTGAGCAGATCCGCATCCGGGTGGAGAAGAACGAGCGAGTGCTGGTCACCACGCTGACGAAAAAGATGGCGGAAGAACTCACCGAATTCCTGGGCGAGCACGGAGTGCGCGTCCGGTACCTGCACTCCGATGTCGATACCCTACGCCGCGTCGAGTTGCTCACCGAACTGCGCCAGGGCGTGTACGACGTGCTTGTCGGCATCAACCTGCTGCGTGAGGGCCTCGACCTGCCCGAGGTCTCGCTTGTCGCGATCCTCGATGCGGATAAGGAAGGGTTCCTGCGGTCGGGAACCTCGTTGATTCAGACCATCGGGCGGGCCGCACGTAACGTTTCGGGCGAGGTGCACATGTACGCCGACGTGATGACGGATTCCATGGCCAAGGCCATCGATGAAACAACGCGACGCCGTGATAAGCAGATCGCCTACAACCTCGAGCGCGGCATCGATCCACAACCCCTCCGCAAGAAGATCGCCGATATCACTGACCAGATCATGCGCGAGGCGGGGGACACCGCCGCGGTGCTCGCGGGCAAGTCCGACTCAAGCCGCAAACGCGCGCCTACTCCCAACCTCAAGCGCGAAGGTCTTGCGGCCGCTGGGGGCAACGACCTCGAGAAAATTATCTTCGATCTCAACGAGCAGATGCTGCAGGCGGCAGGCGAGCTGAAGTTCGAGCTCGCCGGTCGGCTGCGCGACGAGGTACAGGATCTCAAGAAGGAACTTCGCCAGATGGAGCAGGCCGGCCACCTCCGTTAGGTGGGCGTCAAGCCCCGACCAATGTCGGCCTTATCCGTAGAATGTAGAGAGTGTCAATTACTGAAATCGAAGAGCTGGACGAGAGCTCCATGCTCGATGCAATCGAGTCGAAGACTGCGCCGAACGGCACACTGACGGTCCGCGGTGCCCGAGTTCACAATCTGCGAAATGTGGACCTTGAAATTCCTCGCGATTCGCTCGTGGTCTTCACCGGCCTCTCCGGTTCAGGCAAGTCGAGTCTCGCTTTCGACACCATTTTCGCGGAGGGGCAGCGGCGGTACGTCGAGTCCCTTTCGGCCTACGCGCGGCAGTTCCTGGGCCAGGTCGACCGACCTGACGTTGACTTCATCGAGGGGCTCAGCCCCGCGGTATCCATCGATCAGAAATCGACTAACCGCAACCCGAGGTCGACGGTGGGCACAATCACCGAGATCTATGACTACATGCGTCTGCTGTGGGCGAGAATCGGCGTCCCGCACTGCCCGGTGTGTGGCGAACTCATCTCGCGCCAGAGTGTGCAGCAGATCGCTGACCAGCTCATGACCCTCGACACCGGCACCCGCTATCAGATTGTCAGCCCGGTCATTTCGCAGAAGAAGGGGGAATTCGTCGATCTGTTTGCCGAGCTTGCTACCAGCGGTTACTCGCGAGCGCTCGTTGATGGGGAGCAGATTCAACTCAGCGATCCGCCCAAGCTGAAGAAACAGTACAAGCACGACATCTCAGTCGTCGTCGACCGACTTGTAGCCGGTGACGATATCCTGACGCGACTCACAGACTCTCTCGAGACCGCGCTCCGTCTCACCGACGGTGTGGTGTCGATCAACTACGTCGATCGTGAGGGGGATGCCGCGTGGCGTACCTTCTCTGAAAAGCTCTCGTGCCCCAACAACCACCCCCTGCAACTTACCGAAATTGAACCGCGCACCTTTTCGTTCAATGCACCCTTTGGCGCCTGCCCTGAGTGTTCGGGGCTCGGAACCCGGATGTCGGTTGACTCGGAGCTACTGATTGCCGGTGACACCGTCAGTCTTGCCGAAGGGGCAATCCTCCCGTGGACCAGTGCGGGCAAGGGACTGTTCAACTATTTCGAGAAGCTACTGGTGGGCCTGTCACAGGATCTCGATTTCTCTCTGAAAACCCCCTGGGGTGAACTGTCAGAAGAGGTACGCGAGGCGATCCTTCGAGGCAACAACTTCGAGGTGACCGTCCGGTGGAAGAACCGCTTCGGTCGCGAGATGAAGTATTCGACGGGCTTCGAGGGTGTCATCCCGTATATGGAGCGCAAATACATCGAGGCTGAGACCGACACCCAACGACAGCGGGTCGCTGACTATCTGCGCGAGGTCCCGTGCCCGGTCTGCGACGGCAAGCGACTGAAGCCCGAAGTCCTGGCCGTCACCGTCGACGGCTCGAGCATTTCCGATATCTGCGACCTTAGCCTGCTGAATGCCTATGAATTCATGAAGAACCTGGAGCTGTCGGCACGCGATGCAAAGATTGCCGCGCAGGTGCTGCGTGAGATTCGATTGCGCCTCGAGTTCCTGATCGAAGTGGGGCTGAGTTACCTCAATCTCATGCGTGCGGCGGCCACCCTGAGCGGTGGTGAGGCCCAGCGCATCCGGCTGGCAACTCAGATCGGCTCGGGACTCACCGGGGTGCTCTATGTGCTTGACGAACCAAGCATCGGCCTGCACCAGCGTGACAACCGTCGCCTGATCGAGACTCTTGTCAAGCTCAAGAACCTCGGTAATACCCTGATCGTGGTCGAGCACGACGAAGACACCATCAGGACGGCGGACTGGATCGTCGATATCGGCCCAGGGGCCGGGGAACACGGCGGCGAGGTTGTGCATTCAGGCTCGTATGAGGGGCTGCTGGCCAACCGCCGATCGATCACCGGCGACTACCTCGCCGGGCGCAGGTCCATCGAAACGCCAAAGAAGCGCAGGAAGATAGATAAGTCCCGCCAGGTCATCGTCGAGGGTGCGAGAGCCAACAATCTCAGGAATGTGACCGTGGGCTTCCCGCTGGGAGTGTTTACCGCGGTGACCGGAGTCAGCGGGTCAGGCAAGTCGAGCCTGGTCAACGACATCCTGTACAAGGTGCTGGCCAATCAGTTGAATGGCGCTCGTCAGATGGCAGGCAAGCACACTCGCGTAACCGGGCTGGACAACCTCGACAAGGTCGTTCATGTGGACCAGGCACCGATCGGTCGAACGCCCCGATCGAACCCGGCAACCTACACCGGGGTGTTCGACAAGATCCGCACGCTGTTCTCCGAGACGGCCGACGCAAAGGCCCGCGGCTACTTACCCGGTCGGTTCAGCTTCAACGTCAAGGGTGGCCGCTGCGAGAACTGCTCGGGTGACGGCACGATCAAGATCGAGATGAACTTTCTCCCGGATGTCTACGTCGCGTGCGAGGTGTGCGGGGGAGCAAGGTACAACCGCGAAACACTCGCAGTGAAGTACAAAAATAAGAACATTGCTGAAGTGCTGGACATGCCGATCAGTGAGGCGGCCGAATTCTTCGAGGCAATCTCGTCGATTCACCGCTACCTGAAGACTCTCGAAGAGGTCGGGCTGGGGTATGTGCGACTTGGACAGAGCGCGACCACCCTGTCTGGTGGCGAGGCGCAGCGGGTCAAGTTGGCTACCGAACTGCAGCGCAGGTCGATGGGTCGCAGCATCTATGTACTCGACGAACCCACGACCGGGCTTCATTTTGAGGATGTACGCAAGCTGCTGATGGTGCTCAACGGGCTGGTCGATAAGGGCAATACGGTCATCGTCATTGAACACAATCTCGACGTCATCAAATCAGCGGACTGGCTGATCGACCTCGGGCCGGAGGGCGGCGCCGGGGGCGGCGAAGTGCTGTCGATCGGCACTCCCGAGCAGTTGGCACGGGTGGAGGGCAGCCACACGGGCGTATTCCTGAAAGAGACCTTGGAAGGCAGCCGTGCTTAGTCCCGGCGCGGACTGAGCGTTGACCATGGCTCCCACGGTGCACTGGCGCCCTCGCGCCGGTGAGATCCCGCAGCAGCCCGGGGTCTACAGGTTCAGGGATTCCTCGTCCCGCGTGTTGTACGTCGGCAAGGCGAAGAATCTGAGGTCGCGGCTCAGTAATTATTTTGCGCCGCTGGCCTCGTTGCATGAACGTACTCGCCGGATGGTGTTGACCGCGTCATCCGTCGAATGGACCGTCGTCAGCAATGACTTTGAAGCGCTCCAACTGGAGTTCACGTGGATCAAAGAGTTCGACCCACCCTTCAATGTGCAGTACAAGGATGACAAGTCGTATCCGTATCTTGCGATCACCCTCGGAGACGCCGTGCCGCGGGTGCTGGTCACTCGCAACCGCACCATTCCCAACGCGCGTTATTTCGGCCCGTACAGCCGCGCCTGGGCGATCCGCGAGACCGTCGACATCATGCTGAAAGCCTTCCCGATGCGCAGTTGCTCCGAGTCGACATATAAGCGGGCCCAGCAGACCGGGCGACCATGCCTGCTCGGCGACATCGGCAAGTGCGCGGCGCCCTGCGTTGGCCGGGTCACGCTCGAAGAACACAAGTCGATAGCTCTCGACTTTGCCAGCTTCATGGGAGGCAACGACTCCCGGTACCTGACCACCATTACGAAGCGGATGAGAGATGCCTCCGCCGCCCTGGACTACGAGTCTGCCGCGCGGTTTCGTGACCAGATCGCCGCCATGGAGACGGCACTGGCAAAGAATGCGGTCGTACTCGACGATGGAGTCGATGCCGACTTATTCGGCATTGCCCACGATGAACTCGCTGCCGCCGTCCAGCAATTCATCGTGCGCGGCGGCCGCATCCGGGGTGTGAGGGGGTGGGTCGTCGACAAAGAGCTCGATGTTGACCTGCCTGATCTGGTCGAATCCGTTTTGCAGAATGCATATGAAGATACCGTGCCTCCCCGGGACGTGTTCGTGCCCGCGACTCCGGATGACGTTGGAGCGCTGGAGCGCTGGCTGGGGGAGCTACGTGGTCCCGGCGCGCGCGTCAAGGTGGCGGTGGCCAGGCGCGGCGATAAGGCAACCCTGGCGCAGACCGTGACCCAGAATGCGCAGAATGCTCTCATTCTCTACAAGACGCGGCGCAGCGGCGATTTCGTCGCGAGATCGCAGGCCCTCGCTGACATCCAGGACGCGCTCTCGATGAAGGATGCCCCGCTTCGCATGGAGTGCTACGACGTATCGCACCTGAGCGGCACCAACATCGTCGCGTCCATGGTGGTGTTCGAAGACGGACTCCCGCGCAAGGACCAGTACCGTCGCTTCAGCATTCCGGAGTCGACGGACGATACCGAGTCGATCTACCAAACACTCTCGCGGCGGCTCGCCTACCTTCGGGAGCCTGAGTCCAGCCCGGCCGACGAGGCGTTGGATGACGCGGATGGCGTCGAAACCCGGCGAAAGAAATTTGCGTATCCACCGCAGCTGCTCATTGTCGATGGCGGCCAGCCGCAGGTGGCAGCGGCACAGCGTGCGCTGGACGATGCCGGTGTCTCGGGCATCCAGTTGTGTGGCATCGCTAAACGGCTTGAGGAGATCTGGCTGCCAGGCTCAGACTTCCCGGTGATCCTGCCACGCAACAGCGACGCTCTGTTCCTCATTCAGCGGATTCGCGATGAGGCCCACCGGTTCGCGATCAGCTACCAGCGCCAGAAGCGCAGGAACGACATCCACTCCGTTCTCACGGACATTCCCGGTCTCGGTCCCTCGCGCGTGCGTGAACTTCTCAAGCACTTCGGGTCGGTATCCCGACTTAGGAACGCCAATACCGGCGATGTCGGCGAAGTGAAAGGCATTGGCCCTGTCCTGGCGTCAACCATCGTGGAGCGGCTGCGACAGTGACGCGCTGCCGGTAGTCTTGACCCACGATGCCGGCCGAGCTTGACCACCAGGAGATGTTGATCGTCACCGGTATGTCCGGCGCCGGTCGTTCCACTGTCGCCAATGCCCTGGAGGACCTTGGCTGGTATGTCGTCGACAACCTGCCGCCCCAGATGCTGACGCCACTCGTAGAACTGGCACAACGCGCCGGTGAGTCACTTCCGCGCATAGCCGCCGTGGTGGACGTGCGTGGTGGCAGGCTATTTTCCGACGTGCAGGAGGCGATCGAGTCCCTCCGTGACAGCATTGTGATGCAGGTGTTGTTTCTCGACGCCACCGACGCGGCCCTGGTTCGTCGTTTCGAGCAGGTTCGGCGCCCCCATCCCCTGCAGGGCGATGGAACGCCCCTTGACGGAATCGCCGCGGAGCGTGCCCGGATGGCGGAAATCCGCTCCACTAGTGACCTAATCATTGACACGTCAGAGCTGAACGTCCACCAACTGGCGAGTGCGATTGCCGAAAAGTTCTCGGCAGCAGACGCCGCCGGGCTGAGAATCACGGTCGAAAGTTTCGGCTATAAATACGGCCTGCCAGCGGACGCAGACATGGTTGCCGACTGCAGATTCCTGCCCAACCCCTTCTGGATTCCAGAACTGAAGCCACTCAACGGCCAGGATGCGGCCGTGCGAGACTATGTGCTTTCCCAGGAGGGTGCGGCACAGTTCGTCAGCGATTATTCAAAGGCGATGGAGCCGGTATTCGCCGGATTCCAGCGCGAGAACAAAAGACACGCCACGATCGCCATCGGCTGCACGGGCGGCAAACACCGTTCCGTCGCGATCGCGGGGGAGCTGGCAGCAGCGCTGCGCACACTCCCCGGCGTTGTCGTCAGCATCAAACATCGCGACCTCGGCCGCGAGTGACCCGGCGGTGGCGTGCAGCGCCATCGCCTATGAATGAAGGAGAGCCCTGTGGCACTGACTGCCGACGTCAAAGAAGAACTGACGAGCATTAATTCTGGAAAGACAACAGTACGGGCGGCAGAGCTTGCGACCATCCTGCGATTTTCCGGCGGTCTTCATGTGATCTCGGGCCGCATTGCGGTCGAGTCTGAACTTGAGACCGAGCAGCTTGCGAGACGGGTGCGTAAAGATATCGCGGAACTCTATGGCGTCCGCTCCGATGCGTCCGTGGTGTCTGCGTCCGGCACGAGACGCACAAGTCACTACCTGATAAGGGTGCTTGAGGGCGGCGAGACTCTCGCACGCCAGACTGGCCTGTTGGATGCGAGACGAAGGCCTATTCGCGGACTTCCCAACCGGCTCACGACGGGAAGCCGTGAGGAATTGGCGGCCGTTTGGCGTGGCGCGTTCCTCGCCGCGGGCAGCCTCACTGACCCAGGTCGGTCGGCAGCACTCGAGGTAACCTGCCCAGGTAATGAGGCGGCGATGGCTCTGGTCGGCGCTGCAGGCAGATTGAAGATCTCGGCCAAGGCGCGCGAGGTGCGGGGTGTGCACAGGGTCGTGGTTCGAGACGGTGAGGCGATCAGCGCGATGCTGATTCTGATGGGTGCCGAGAGGAGCGTCGAGAGCTGGAACGAGCTGCGACAACGTCGCGAGGTTCGCGCGACCGCCAACCGGCTGGTGAATTTCGATGATGCCAATTTGCGTCGTTCCGCGCAGGCCGCGGTTGCCGCGTGCGCGCGGGTTGAGAGGGCCCTTGAGATTATCGGTGAGGACGTACCGTTCCATCTACAGTACGCGGGGCAGCTTCGGCTGAGATTCCGCGATTCAAGCCTGGATGAGTTGGGTCATCACGCCGACCCTCCGATGACAAAGGATGCGGTGGCCGGGCGAATCCGTCGCCTCCTCGCCATGGCGGATAAGCGAGCGTCCGATCTCGGAATTCCCGGAACTGATGCCAACCTGCCGCCCGACCTGGATGAATAGATCGGTGACCAATCCTGTGAGTGTGCCGTTCCATGAGCGGTCGACTTATCGGTGGGCCGGGAAGCATCTTCCGGCTGCACCGGTTGTGGTGAGTACACTGGAAACGCCACCCCAACACGACTACGAATCGTTTTCCGGGGTCGATTAGCTAGGAGAAATGATGGCTGAATACACTCTTCCCGAGCTCCCGTATGACTACTCGGCGCTTGCTCCGAGCATTAGCGGAGCGATCATGGAGCTTCATCACGGCAAGCACCACCAGGCATACGTGACAGGCGCGAATGCGGCTCTCGCCGGGCTTGCGGCTGCTCGTGACGCTGGTGATCTCGCCAACGTGAATAAACTCGAGAAAGACCTGTCGTTCAACCTCGGCGGGCACATCAATCACTCGATCTTCTGGACCAACCTTTCGCCGGATGGCGGTGATAAGCCCAGCGGCGACCTCGCCAGTGCCATCGACGATAATTTCGGCTCGTTCGACAAGTTCACCGCTCACTTCACCGCGACCGCGCTCGGAGTGCAGGGCTCGGGTTGGGCGGTTCTCGCCTGGGATTCGATCGGTGAGAACCTCATCATCGTGCAGTTTTTCGACCAGCAGGGAAATCTCCCGGCAGGCATCGTTCCCCTGCTGATGCTGGATGTCTGGGAGCATGCGTACTACCTCGATTACAAAAATGTTCGCGCCGACTATGTCACGGCGTTCTGGAATATTGCCAATTGGGCAAATGTCCAGCAGCGTTTCGACGTCGCGCGCGCCAAGACCAATGGGCTGCTGCTACTGTCATAGCGGCGTCGTGGCCGGGCTCTAAGAGCCCGGCCATTCCTCTTCCCCACCACCACCTGAAGCACGAAGCGTCCTTCGGCGCCTGAGCAACTGGAGTACAAGTGACCGTCAAGATTGGCATCAATGGATTCGGCCGCATCGGTCGTAATTTCTTCCGCGCGGCTCTCGCCACGGGAAGCGACCTCGAAATAGTGGCCGTCAATGACCTCGACAATCCCGCAGCGCTCGCACACCTGCTCAAGTACGACACCGTGGGCGGTCGCCTCGACGCAACGGTCGAGGTCGATGGCGACACCATTATTGTCAATGGCACGCCGATCAAGGTCCTGGCAGAGCGTGACCCGGCGGCTCTGCCATGGGGTGAACTTGGCGTCGATATCGTCATTGAGTCCACCGGTCGCTTCACGAAGTCTGACGATGCTCGTAAGCACATTACGGCTGGTGCAAAAAAGGTCATCGTTTCTGCCCCAGCATCGGGCTCGGATGTCGCGACCATCGTCCTCGGAGTCAACGAGCAGACCTACGACGCGGCCATCCACGACATCATCTCAAATGCGTCATGCACCACGAATTGCCTGGCCCCGCTAGCGAAGGTTTTCCTGGAAAACTTTGGCATCGAGCGCGGACTCATGACCACGGTCCACGCCTACACCGCAGACCAGAATCTTCAGGATGGACCGCATAGCGACCTGCGTCGCGCCCGCGCTGCTGCGGCCAACATCATCCCGACGTCGACTGGTGCTGCTAAGGCTCTCGGCCTCGTCATCCCGGAGCTCCTGGGCAAGCTTGACGGCTACGCCCTGCGTGTGCCTGTCATCACTGGGTCGATCACCGACCTCACGGTGACTGCATCGCGCCCGGTCACTGTCGAGGAGGTCAACGCCGCGTATAAGGCGGCCGCTGAGGGGCCCCTGAAGGGCATCCTGAAGTACACCGAAGACGAGATCGTGTCGAGCGACATCGTAGGCGACCCGCATTCCTCGATCTTTGATGCCGGCCTCACCAAGGTCATCGGTGACCAGGTGAAGATCGCATCGTGGTACGACAACGAGTGGGGCTACTCAAACCGCCTCGTCGATGTGACCGAGTACGTCGGCGCCAGCCTCTAAGCCGCAGAGGGTCCGGATGTCGCTACGCACCCTTGAGTCTCTCGGCGAGCTTAAAGGTAAGAGGGTCGTCGTCCGCTGCGACCTGAACGTTCCACTCAACGATGGAGTCATCGCCGACGACGGACGCATCCGTGCGTCTCTCCCCACCCTCATGAGGCTGATTCAGGCTGGCGCGCGAGTCATCGTGGTGTCGCATCTCGGGCGACCGGACGGCGAGCCTGACGCGCGATACAGCCTTGCGCCCGTTGCTCGGAGGCTGGGTGAGTTGCTGGCGATGCCCGTGGTGTTTGCGTCAGACACCATCGGCTCCTCCGCCAGCGAGTCCGCAGCTCGGCTGGGTGATGGCGGTATCGCGCTATTGGAGAATCTGCGTTTCAACCCCGACGAAACGAGCAAAGACACGGTGGCGCGCACAACATTCGCCGCAAAGCTCGCGGCATTCGGTGATGCCTTTGTGTCTGACGGCTTCGGCGTCGTCCACCGAAAGCAGGCAAGCGTCTATGAACTGGCGAAGGCACTGCCCAGCGCTGCCGGGCTGCTCATCCAGCAGGAACTTGATGTGCTGGAGCGATTGACCGTCACCCCGGAGAAGCCTTACACGGTCGTGCTCGGGGGATCCAAGGTCTCAGACAAACTTGCCGTCATCGGCGCACTGTTGTCCAAGGTAGACAGGCTTCTCATTGGCGGCGGTATGCTGTTCACGTTCCTCGCTGCACTCGGACACAGGGTGGGGGCGAGCCTGCTCGAGGCCGACCAGATAGATGCGGTGAAGGGCTACCTCGCCGAGGCCGAGAGGCTGGGTGTGGATATCGTACTTCCCACCGATATCGTGGTCGCATCGAAGTTTGCTGCCAACGCAGAGCACGTAGTGGTGGCCGCCGGTTCGATCGAAGATACGGCGTTCGGAGCATCCGGTCTCGGTCTCGACATTGGCCCAGACACCGCCGCGCGATTCAGCGAGTTGATCATGGAGTCAAAAACGGTCTTCTGGAATGGGCCGATGGGCGTGTTCGAGCTTGCGCCATTCGCGGCGGGAACCCTCGCCGTGGCCTCGGCGCTCTCAACCTTCGACGGCTTCGGAGTCGTGGGTGGTGGAGATTCTGCAGCAGCGGTTCGCGCGCTCGGCTTCAACGACGACCAATTTGGTCACATTTCAACTGGCGGCGGCGCAAGTCTCGAGTTTCTCGAGGGAAAGTCGCTTCCCGGCCTGGAGGTCCTCGGATGGCACAAGTGAGTCGTATCCCGCTCATCGCAGGGAATTGGAAGATGAATCTGGATCACCTCCAGGCCATCGCCACAGTGCAAAAACTCGACTGGACATTGAAAGATGCACGGCACGACTACGGTGCTGCTGGTTCGGAGGTAGCGGTGTTCCCGCCGTTCACCGACCTGCGTTCGGTCCAGAATCTCATCGCCGCGGATAAGCTTGACATCGTCTTTGGCGGCCAGGATCTGTCTGAGCACGAAGCCGGTGCTTACACTGGCGAGATTTCGGGCGCGTTCCTCAAGGGGCTCGACTGCACCTATGTTCTCATCGGGCACTCCGAGCGACGCACGTTGCATGGGGAAACCGACCAGCAGTTGGCTCGCAAATTCTCTTCGGCCGTAAAGCACGGGCTCGTGCCGGTGCTCTGCGTCGGAGAAACCGCGGACGATCTCGAAGTTCATGGTCCAAGCGCCGTGCCGGTGGCGCAATTGCGAGCTACGTTGGCCGGGGTCACCGGAACTCCGAATTTCGTTATCGCCTACGAACCTGTGTGGGCCATCGGCTCCGGCCAGGCCGCAACTCCCGATCAGGCCGAGCAGGTGGCGGCGACGTTGCGCGCCACGGTGGCCGAGTTGCTGGGCGAGGAGACAGCCGACGCCACGCGCATCCTTTATGGCGGATCCGTAAAGTCGAGCAATATCGCAGGCTTTATGCGCCAGCCCAATGTTGACGGCGCCCTGGTTGGTGGTGCAAGCCTCGATGTCACCGAGTTCGCCAGTATTGCGCGCTTCCAGAAGCACGTCGGAACCTGAGTCGGCGAGGTTCACACAGCGCCGAACAGGGCGTATCGCCGACACCGACAATCTCACGTTGTCGGTTAGAGTAGTCGAGGCTTTCGAAAGGTAATCGTCGTGGAAATTCTTCAGGTAGTGCTGCAGGTGGTGCTCGGGCTCACCAGCCTGCTGCTGACGTTGCTTATTTTGCTGCATCGTGGCAGGGGTGGTGGGCTGTCCGACATGTTCGGCGGCGGAGTGACCTCCAATCTGGGTGCATCTGGTGTTGCCGAGCGGAACCTCAATCGCATCACCGTCATCCTCGGTGTGATCTGGATCAGTTGCATTGTCGTGTTGGGACTTATTACCAAATTCGATGGCGCCTAGGCCCTTCAAAATCTCTCTCCGGAGCAGTATCCCCACCCAGTCCGTTAGCCCTACAAGGCGCGGTATCCGTGCAAGGCCCAGTATCTTCGAAACACCACCTGTCTTCGCAATAACAAGTACCATCACAACAGCCAGTACCATCACAACAGCAGATCGAACTTAGGGGCATCGTGGCATCAGGCGGAAGTGCAATTCGAGGTTCTCGTGTTGGCGCGGGGCCCATGGGCGAACAGGATCGTGGATTTCACGCCGACCGCATGCAGGTGTCGTACTGGGACGAGATGGGTAACGAGACAGTTCGCAACTTTGCGGCAAACCTTCCTGAGGAAGAAATCCCCGAAACGATCGACTCGCCGTCTACTGGGCTTCCCGCCGGTCGCGACAAAGAGAATCCACCGTCGGTCACCAAACTCGAGCCGTACAAGACCCATTTGGCCTATGTCAAGGAACGCCGAAGTGAAGAGGAAGCCGCACAGCTTCTCGAAGAGGCTCTGACGCAGTTACGAGCACGTCGCGGCACCGTCGCGAACTAGCGGCGGCGTAATGGTGTGCGGGGCCTAGAACTCGAGATCGGTGTCATCGGCACCCGTCCAGAACTGGCCCGGCGTAATCAGATTCTCCGGCACGTGCGCCGCAGCGTCCGCATCGACGAAGAAGAGCGTCTTGCGCCGGCCCTCTACACCGGCCGCTGGCACCTCATTGACGCTGGCGCCAGCGAGGGTCAGGCCCAGCGCCGAGGCTTTGTCCGCCCCGGCGACAACAAGCCAGACCCGAGCGGATGAGTTAATCGCGACGAGAGTCATGCTGAGCCGTTCCGGGGGTGGCTTTGGCGATGTGCGTACCGAGATGACGGCCTTATCACGTTCGCGAATCCCGCCTCGCTCAGGGAAAAGTGACGCGACGTGCCCGTCGGGGCCCATGCCCAGGAAGGTGATGTCAAAGTGCGGCATGGAGGCATTCGCTGGGCTGTGCGCGATGATCTCATTCGCATAGGCATCCGAAGCAGCATCAAGGTCAAGGCCACTGTCGGATGCAGCAAAGGCGTGTACCCGCGCCGGGTCGAGTGCCACGTGGTCGAGCAGGGCCGCTCGCGCCTGGGTTTCGTTGCGATCAGGGTCGCCCGCAGGCAGCCA
>NZ_JANLVV010000397.1:0-2705 GCF_031364185.1 Salinibacterium sp.
TACCTTGGCCACATTCTTGTGTTGGTGGCGATGGGCAGAGTCTGGCAGTCGATTTCGGGCCCGTTTGCCGGCAACAGTGTCGCAGCGGGGGCATGGCTGGTCCTCATGGTGCTGGCAGTGCTGCTCTTCGGCTACCTCAGCTACAGGCTCGTGGAGAAACCCGTCACCGGTCTGTCGAAGCGGTGGCAATCCCGTGTGTTCCATGAGGATCGACGATCCGCCCTCACGACCCGGTAACGTCGGATTTATGGACTTGCCCGCTAACAACCTGCCTCGCCGACCCCACGAACCTGGCGATGAATGGGTGTATGGCGAGAACGGTGAGAAGTTCTGGGGAAGCTACGGCGCCGCAGGGCTGTTGGTCTGGCATAGGTCGCTCGGCATCCTCCTGCAGCACCGCGCGATCTGGAGCCACTTCGGTGGCACCTGGGGGCTGCCCGGCGGCGCCCGCAAATCTGATGAGACCGCTGAACAGGGCGCCCTGCGAGAGGCGCATGAGGAGGCGGGGGTTGATTCATCCCTGCTGCGCGTGATGTTCACCACTGTGCTGGATCGCGGAGTGTGGGCGTACACGACGGTCGTGGCCGAAGCCGTGGAAGAGTTCGAGCCCGTGATCGGCGATGCCGAGAGCGTTGCGTTGGCATGGGTGGCGGTTGCCGACGTGGAGGGGTTGCCGCTGCATCCTGGATTCGCGGCGAGCTGGCCACAGTTGCGGGCCCGCCTGCTCTGAGCCCGCGCGGCTTAGGTGGTCGGTGTCGACGTTTCAGCCTGATTCACCGACGCGGTGCTGCTCGATACATCCCATGCCCCGGCCAGCGTTACCCAGAGGGGCACCTGACCGCCCGACGATGTTCCCCTGCCTTGGTGGACACGCGAGTGCCCCCATGCCTTTCGGAAATTCAGGACAACGGCTTCATTGACCCTGGCAACCTCAGTATCTGCAGGGTCAGGGATTGCTGTTGCGAGCCGCCTTCCTGAATTTCCGAAAGTTGCACCCCGCTGAGCGGCTGAACCAGCCCTCTGGATTTGTTAGTGGGGTGCCTGTGAGTCTTCGGGCACGCTGGGCCGCGGCACGAAGAACGCGGCGGCGACCGCGAGTATTGACAGCGCAGCCCCCGCCACGAACGCCAGGTGCACACCGGATGCGAGCGCCGAGATATCGGTTGAGCCGCTGCCGCTCGCCGAAGCTGATCCGATCGTGAGTAGTGCGATGAAGAGCGCCGTTCCGGCGGCTCCGGCTAGCTGCTGCACTGTTCCAATGGTGGCGCTTCCGGCGGCGTAGAGGGACGGTTTGAGGGAGCCGAGCGATGAGGTGAACAGCGGAGTGAAGGTAAGACCCAGTCCGAGGCTGAGCGCGACGTGCGCCACGACCACGAGTTGCCACGGTGAGCCCTCGGCAAATAGGGTCATTCCCCACAGGGCGAGGCTGACAACAACGGTGCCCGGTACGAGCAACGGTCGCGGGCCGACTTTGTCGTAGAGTCGGCCGACCACGGGCCCGAGTAGTCCCATGAGCACACTGCCCGGCAGGAGGATGAGGCCGGCTTGCACAGGAAGCAGGCCGAGAACATCCTGCATATAAATTGGTAGCAAAATTATCGTGCCGAAGAGGGCGCCCATGAGAATCACCATGAGGATAATCGAGACGCTGAACCCGGGCGCTGTGAACGTCCGAAGATCGAGAAACGCACTGTCTGTTCGTTGGAGCGACAGTTGGCGCGCGATAAAGAGTGCGAGCGCGAGTGCCCCCACGGCAACAGGTATCCAGGAGGTCACGATGGCGGTTCCGGAGACGGCTTCGCCGAGGCTGCTGAGCCCGTAAATGAGCCCGCCGAACGCGAACGCTGACAGCACCACTGAGAGCGCATCGAGCGGCACCTTGCGCGTCTCGCTGACGTTCTGAACGCGGGCGCCACCGATGGCGAGTGCGGCGATGGCGATCGGTAAGACGAGGATGAAGATGAAGCGCCAGTCGAAGACGCTGAGGATGAGCCCGGAAATCGTCGGGCCGAGAGCAGGGGCGACCGAGATGACGATCGAGATATTGCCCATCGTTCGGCCTCGAGAGTGCGCAGGGACGAGTGTCATCACTGTGGTCATCAGGAGCGGCAGCATGATAGCCGTGCCGCTGGCCTGCACGATGCGTGCCGCGAGCAGTACTTCGAAGCCAGGCGCGATGGCTGCAATGGCGGTGCCCAGGGTGAACAGGCTCATGGCGAGGATGAATACGGTGCGAGTGTGCAGCCGTTGCATGAGAAAACCAGTGGTCGGGATGACGACCGCCATCGTCAGCATGAACGCTGTCGACAGCCACTGCGCAGTGCTCGCGGCAATGTTGAGATCGTCCATCAGTCTTGGGAGGGCAACTCCGATGATGGTCTCGTTGAGGATGACGACGAAGGTGGCCACCAACATGAGGTTGATGACGAGACTGTTGCGCCTGCTGAGGTCGGGCGTCGCCTCGACCGATGTCGTCGGCGCAGTGAGGGCGTTGTCAGTCACGGAAATCCTGTCGGTGAGGTTCGGTCGGGCTCGCGGGCACGTCGGCCCGATTGAAAGAGCACATCGTGAACATTCTGCAAAGCGCTGCCGACATTGTGTCGGCGCATACAGCAGATGAAATTCTCACTTACTGTTACAGGCTAAACTATCGGAGTTGTCACGGGCTGTGGCGCAGCTTGGTAGCGCACTTGACTGGGGGTCAA
>NZ_JANLVV010000017.1:0-13004 GCF_031364185.1 Salinibacterium sp.
TGCGCCCTTTTCCTGCCAAGGAGAACTACATCTTGGTGACCTGGTCGAAGCTGAGCTCGACCGGGGTCTCACGCTCGAAGAGCGACACGAGCACAATGAGTTTGCCGCTCTCCGCTTTGATCTCGCTGATCGAGCCGGGCAGACCCGCAAACGAGCCTTCCTTGATGGTGATGGTTTCGCCAATCTCGAAGTCGATCTCGGCGGGGATGACTCGGGAGGGGTTCTTGCCCTTGCCTGGAGCCCCCTTGGCTGCGGGGGCTTCCACGATCTGCACGAGGCTCTTCAACATGTTGAACGCCTCCTCGAATCGAAGAGGGCGCGGGTTGTGTGAGTTGCCCACGAAACCGGTAACCCCGGGCGTGTGACGCACGACAGACCAGCTGTCCTCGTTGAGGTCCATGCGCACGAGCACGTAGCCGGGGATGCGCACGCGGTTCACGAGCTTGCGCTGGCCATTTTTAATCTCGACGACATCTTCCATCGGCACCTGCACCTCGAAGACGTACTCTTCCATCGCCATCGAAATCTTGCGGTTGTCGATGTTCTGCTTGACCCGCTTCTCAAAACCGGCATAGGAGTGGATGACGTACCACTTGCCAGGCTTCTCGCGAAGTTCTGACTTGAATTCGTCGTACGGGTCGATGTCGGTCGCGTCGGTGTCGGCCGAATCGGCGTCGGCCGCATCCAGCTCGGCGCCGGGGTCAGGACCGTCATAAGGAGTGACATCGGCCTCTTCGGCTGCTTCTTCCTCGGCGTCGATGTCAGCTTCGTCGTCGGTTGCCGCGACGGAGGCGTCAGCCTCATCCACCGAATCAATATCGAGTGCGTCGTCGACGATGGAATCGGCCTCAGGGTCGATTGCTGCATCGAGTGCCTCGAGCAGCCCGGCGAGGTCGCCCTCTTCTTCGTCGTCATCAATCACATGCATAGCCTCGTGCTCGGCAGCCTCTTCGGACCTACCGGCAGCGGCATCAGTGTTGCCTGTCTGCTCTTCGTCGACCTCGGCAGACTGCTCTGCGGCCGTAGCACGCTCAAAGTCGTCGCGGTGGTTCTCAGGCACAAAATCTCTTTTCGTTGCTTATGTTCTCTGGGCGACGCGCAGATCGCCGAAAGGGTGGTTGGATCAGCCTGCGACGGTGGGATCGCCGAACAGGAAGTTGACCAGGGCACTGAACCCGAAGTCGAGCCCGGATACCAGGGCCATCATGATGACGACGAAAACCAGGACAACAAGCGTATAACTCAGCAGTTCCTTGCGGGTAGGTGTGACCACCTTGCGCAATTCGCCGATGACCTGGCGCAGGAACAGCATGATTCCGGCGAGCGGACCTCGCTTCTGGGCGCGATCATTCCTGGCATTGGCTACGACGTCCTCACTGGGATCGTCGATCACTTTTCTTGCCACTAGTCACTACCTTCCGATACCCGCTGATCACAAAACTGAACACAAAACTGCGTGCAGGGACTAGCAGGGCGGACAGGACTTGAACCTGCAACCTGCGGTTTTGGAGACCGCTGCTCTACCAATTGAGCCACCGCCCTATGCATTTGCGATGCCATGCACCAGCGACATTCACGCGTAAATACACACGCGTAAAAATCATCGGTCGAGGGCGCGCAAAAACTTGGCAGAATTCAACTACCGCGACCAGTGTACGTCATCGAACTTCCCCATAAAAATGCCCCAGACTGGGCGTAGCTGTCGCAGGAATCTGTGAAGGAGAAACACCATCAAACTTTCTGTCATCGGATGCGGATACCTCGGAGCCGTGCACGCCGCGGCTATGGCCGAACTCGGCCACGACGTCATCGGCATCGACGTCGACCAATCCAGGATCGATGCCCTGTCGGCTGGCAAGGCTCCATTCTTTGAGCCTGGGCTTCCCGACATTCTGGCCTCGGCGACGGCCTCAGGCCGACTTCGTTTCTCCACGAGGATGGAGGACGCCGCTGGCTCCAGGGTTCACTTCATCGCGGTCGGCACACCCCAGAAGAGGGGCTCATATGCCGCTGATCTCACCTCCGTGAATGGTGCGCTGGACGCCCTCATCCCCTTCCTCAACGCGGGTGACCTCGTCGTCGGGAAGTCGACGGTTCCGGTGGGCACGGCGACGAACCTCGCGGCCGCGGTCGCCGCATCCGGAACCGGAGCATCGCTGGCATGGAATCCGGAGTTTCTGCGCGAAGGTTTCGCCGTGAAAGACACCATCTCTCCCGACAGGCTTGTGTACGGGCTTCCGCCTGCCGAGGCGGAAGCTGTCAGCGCCAAAGCCCTCCTCGACGCCGTGTACAGGTCCGCGCTTGACGCGGGAACTCCTCTCATCGTGACCGACTATGCAACATCCGAGCTCGTGAAGGCATCAGCAAACGCATTTCTCGCTACGAAAATCTCATTCATCAACGCGATGGCTGAAATCGCCGAGGCAACCGGCGCAGACGTGACCCAACTAGCGGATGCCATCGGCCTCGATCCGAGGATTGGCCGCCGCTTTCTCGGTGCCGGCGTCGGCTTCGGTGGCGGATGCCTGCCCAAAGACATCAGGGCGTTCACCGCGCGGGCGGAAGAACTCGGTCGAGGCGAGTCCGTCGCGTTCCTCAAAGAGGTCGACGCCATCAACCTGCGGCGCCGCCAGCGCGTCGTCGACCTCACCGTCGAATCCCTGGGCGGATCGGTCAACGGTAAAAAGGTCGCCGTCCTCGGCCTGGCGTTCAAGCCGTTCTCCGACGATATCCGCGATTCGCCGGCGCTGGATGTCGCGGTGCAGCTGAGAGGGCTCGGTGCGACGGTCGTGGCGACTGATCCACACGCCATCGAGAATTCGCGTCGCATCCACCCGCAGCTCGAATATGCGGTCGAGCCCGCGGATGCGCTAGCGAACGCCGACGCTGTCGTGCTCGTCACCGAGTGGGACCAGTTTCGGCACATGGACCCTGTCTGGGCGGGCAATCTGGTCAGGGACAGGATCGTCATCGATGGCAGGAACTGCCTTGACGCCCCGGCGTGGCGCGCGGCGGGCTGGACCTACCGGGGCCTCGGCAAGCCCTAGTCGAGCACTCTTCGCCACCCGTCGCAAGGTTGCGCAACTGCAGCCACTGTGGCAGTGGCCAGCCACCTGATTCCCGCGAGCCGCAGCCTAAACTGGAATCGTGACCCTCCCCCGAATCTCCCGTCGAATCTCCGCCATCGCCGAGTCAGCCACGCTGAAAGTGGATGCCAGGGCCAAAGCCCTCCAGGCTGAGGGACGGCCCGTTATCAGCTATGCGGCAGGGGAACCGGATTTTGCTACGCCCGCGAATATCGTGGAAGCGGCGTCCCGAGCCGTGCTCGACCCGAAGAACTACCGGTACACGCCCGCGGCCGGGCTGCCCGAGTTGCGCGAAGCCATCGCCGCCAAGACCCTCCGGGACAGCGGCCTGGTCGTCTCCCCGACGCAGGTCATTGTCACTAACGGGGGCAAGCAGGCCGTCTACCAGTCGTTCGCCACCCTGCTCGACCCGGGTGATGAGGTGTTGCTGCCCACTCCGTACTGGACGACATATCCCGAGGCCGTGAAGCTCGCCGGCGGGGTGCCGGTGGACGTATTTGCGGGTGCCGACCAGGGCTACCTCGTGACGGTCGAGCAGCTCGAGGCGGCCCGCACAGACCGCACCAAGGTACTGCTGTTCGTATCCCCCTCGAACCCGACGGGTTCCGTCTATTCGCTCGAGCAGACCAGGGCAATCGGCCAGTGGGCGCTTGAGCACGGGCTGTGGGTCATTTCGGACGAGATCTACCAAAACCTGGTCTACGACGGTGTGCGAGCCGTATCTATTGTCGAGGCAGTGCCGGAACTCGCGGACCGCACAATCCTCGTCAACGGCGTCGCCAAAAGCTACGCGATGACCGGATGGCGGCTCGGCTGGATGGTGGGCCCCGCCGACGCCATCAAGGCCGCGGCCAACCTTCAGTCGCACCTCTCGTCGAACGTGTCGAACATCTCTCAACGTGCGGCGATCGAGGCTCTCAACGGGCCCCAGGACCAGGTGGAGGTGATGCGCCAGTCGTTTGACCGCCGCCGCAAAACCATCGTTGCTGAGCTCAACAAGATCGACGGGCTGTGGTGCCCGAACCCCGAGGGTGCTTTCTACGTGTATCCGGATGTCACGGGACTTCTCGGGCGCGAATGGGGCGGGGTCACCCCCACCACCTCGCTAGAGCTTGCCGATCTCATTCTCGAGCAGGCTGATGTCGCCGTGGTGCCGGGCGAGGCTTTCGGACCATCGGGATACCTGCGACTCTCGTACGCGCTGGGCGACGAGCCCCTTGTGGAGGGAATCAAGCGACTTCAGAAGCTGTTCGGGGTAGGTGCCCTCCGCCACTGAGCACCGCTCGGCCGGTGAAGTGCGGGTCGCCTGACGCAGGGAATATCCGCGTCACAGGGGCGTTGAGTACACTCGTAAGCAATAAGTACGTGCTCCGGGGTCGGTGAAAGTCCGAACCGGCGGTGATAGTCCGCGAGCGGCGGATGGGCGAAACCCCTGATGCTGCTGACCTGGTGGAATTCCGGGACCGACGGTAATGGATTGGCAACAATCCTCAGTCCGGATGAGAGGTAGCACGAGTTTCGCACCAGGGCCACTATGGCGCGACCGCGAAACAGGTCCCACGACCGCACACCCGGAGTCCGTCTTTCACGAAGACGAAGGCAACCGGATGACCGTCGAGAGCTATGGCACGGCCCGGGGCAGCGCGCCCCAGGGCAGCGCGGCCTATGAGCCCGCGATGCGCCGTGCGCTCGAGCTCGCGGCCAACGGCCCGGCGACCGGTATCAATCCGCAGGTGGGGTGCGTACTGCTTGATGCAGCCGGTGTGATCGTCGCCGAAGGCTGGCACCGAGGTGCCGGTACGCCTCACGCCGAGGTGGACGCGCTGTCGAAAGTGCGCAGCGCCCTCGGGCTGACTGCCGTCGTCACCCTCGAGCCGTGCAACCACACAGGCCATACGGGGCCGTGCAGCGAAGCGCTCATCGCGGCCGGCATCGAGCGCGTGGTGTACGCCGTACAGGATCCCGGCGTCGGGTCGGCGGGGGGCGCTCAACGCCTGCGCGAGGCCGGAGTCGACGTGGTTGCCGGTGTACTGGAAGCCGAGGCTGCCGAGTTTCAACGAGTATGGCTGGTGGCGACAGGCAAGAGGCGACCATTCGTGACCGTCAAGTGGGCGTCGTCCCTTGACGGCCGCGCCGCGGCAGCCGATGGCTCCAGCCAGTGGATTACTGGCACCGCGTCACGGCAGCGAGTGCACGAACAGCGCGCCGCCAGCGACGCGATCCTGGTCGGCACCGGCACGGTCCTGGCAGATGATCCGTCACTCACCGCACGCGGTGACGCCGGGGAGCTGATGCCGCAACAACCCCTTCCGGTGGTGATCGGCGAGCGTCCCATCCCAGGTGATGCGCAACTCTGGGAGCATCCACGCGGGGTGCTTGAGACGGGCAGCCGAGACCTGGAGGACATCCTCGGATGGCTGTACGAGCAGGGCATCCGTCGCGCATTCGTGGAGGGAGGGCCCACCCTGGCCAGCGCATTCATCGCCGCCGGACTCGTTGATGAGTACCTTCTTTACCTCGCCCCCATGCTTCTCGGCGGCGATCGAGTCGCGGTCGCCGACATCGGTGTCCCGAGCCTCGGTGATGCCCGTCAGCTGCGCATCACGTCGGTTGATTACCTCGGCAACGACATCCTGGTCACCGCACGACCACTCGAAGACACCCCAAAGGAAGGCCACTAATGTTCACCGGAATCATCGAAGAGCTGGGCGAGGTCACCGCCTGGGAGCCCAGCGTCGACGCCGCACGCATCACCGTGCGCGCACCCCTCGCGGTGAGCGACGCAAGACACGGCGATTCCATTTCGGTCAGCGGAGTGTGCCTGACCGTTGTCGACCAGGGCCCCGACTGGTTCACCGCCGACGTCATGGCCGAATCTATCGCGATGTCGACGTTCAGCGACATGGCGGCGGGCCAGCGTGTCAACATCGAGCGGGCGGCGCTGGTGGGCGATCGCCTCGGCGGCCATATTGTGCAGGGTCACGTCGACGGCACGGCAGCGATCACGTCGATCGAGGATGGCAGCGCCTGGCGTGTCGTGCGATTCAGCCTGACACCGGATGTCGCGCCACTCGTCGCTCGCAAGGGTTCCATCGCCGTTGACGGGGTCTCGCTCACCGTCAGTGCGGTCGGGCCTGACTGGTTCGAGGTGTCCCTCATCCCGGAGACACTGGCGGCGACGGTGTTGGGTTCGAAAATCGTCGGCGATGGCGTGAACATCGAGACGGACATCCTCGCGCGTCATGTCGAACGCATGCTCAGTCTCGAAGGAAGGTTGACGCGATGAGCCTCACCACTATCCCGACCGCTCTCGACGCCCTTCGCGCCGGCAAGCCGGTCATCGTCGCAGATAACGAGAGTCGCGAAAACGAGGGCGACGTCATCCTGGCTGCCCAGACGGCGACGCAGGAGTGGCTGGCCTGGACCATCCGCCACACCTCGGGTTTCATCTGCGCCCCGATGACGAATGAGATTGCCGACCGTCTCGAGTTGCCACTGATGGTGGTCGAGAATCAAGATCGCCTCGGAACCGCGTACACGGTCAGCGTGGATGCCTCTGACCGGCTGAGTACCGGGATCAGCGCCGCAGACCGTGCGCACACGCTCAGGGTGCTCGCCGACGTGAACTCGACGCCCGCGAGCCTGAACCGCCCTGGGCACATCCTCCCCCTGCGCGCCGTCGACGGCGGAGTGCGTGAGCGACCCGGCCACACCGAGGCGACCGTCGACCTGCTGAAGCTCGCCGGCCTCGTTCCGGTCGGGGCGATCGGTGAGATCGTCGCCGACGACGGCGAGATGATGAGGCTGCCGGGGCTCATTGAGCTCGGCGCATCCATGGATATTCCGGTGATCACCATCGCCGCGCTGATCGATTACCTGCAGGAGTGGCACTGTGATGCCGAGGTGCCGGTGGCCGTCGAGATCCCGGAAACATCGCGCGTGATTTTCGAGGTCGAGACGACGGTTCCGACCGCGCACGGTTCGTTCCGCTTTCGTGCCTATCGCGACAGGATGACCGGGGCCGACCATCTCGCCATCATCAGTCCTACATCCCACGAGGGCGCCCCCACCGATGGCACCCTGTTGCGCGTGCACTCGGAGTGCGTGACCGGTGAGGTGTTCCACTCGGGTAAGTGCGAGTGCGGCCCGCAGCTGGATTCCGCGCTCGACCTGATCAACGAGCAGGGCGGCATCGTCATCTACATGCGCGGCCATGAGGGCCGCGGCATCGGTCTCATCAACAAACTGAAGGCCTACCGGCTTCAGGAGGACGGGCTCGACACCCTCGATGCGAACCTCGCTCTCGGCTTTCCGGCCGACGGTCGCGACTACAGCGCCGCGGTCGCCATCCTGGACGACCTCGGCATCTCGCGGGTGCGGGTGATCACGAACAATCCTGACAAGCTGCGGCAGCTCGAAGAGCGCGGCATCACCATCGTTGAACGCGTGCCGCTGGTGGTCGGCGTCGGGGAGTTCAACGAGGCATATCTCGAAGCAAAACGTGACCGAATGGGTCACGTCATTCCGTCGACCGACGTGCTCGATGAGGCGTTGGCGGCATCCACCTACCGAAAGGCGCACAACTCATGAGCGGCGAAGGACACCCGGTTCTCGACACCAACGGCACTGGCTTGAAGGTCACGATCGTCTCCGGCCTGTGGCACCACCGCATCGCGGACGGCCTGCTCGGCGGCGCGCGGCGCGTACTCCACGCCTCCGGGGCAGAGGTCTCCGAGGTGCAGGTGCCCGGCAGCTTCGAGCTGCCGTTGGCCTGCAAGGTGGCCCTCGATGCGGGCGCGGACGCCGTGGTTGCCCTGGGTGTGATCGTGCGCGGGGGCACCCCGCACTTTGAGTACGTCAGCGCGGCGGCAACGGACGGGCTGACCCGGGTGGCCCTCGACACCGGCAAGCCGGTTGGCTTCGGAGTGCTCACCCTCGACGACGAGCAGCAGGGCCTCGATCGAGCCGGCCTGCCCGGCTCGAAGGAGGACAAGGGAGCGGAGGCGGCCGAGGCAGCCCTGGCCACGGCGATCGTGCTGCGGGGCATCCGGAGCGCATAGACGTGTGCTGCGGTTGCTGACGCCGGGGAACTAGTACTCTGGCGCAGTGACCGCACCATCACCCAGCTCGCCGCCCGCCGCATTCACCCTGTTCGCCGAACCGAAACGCAGGGTCACCGGAGGCTGGATCGCGCTCTTCGCCACCGCGTGGCTGGGCATCTGGATGGCCCAGCTCACCCCCGTGCAGCTTCTGCTTCCCACCCAGATCGACAGCCTCGTCGGTAGCGCCTCCGGCACCGACAGCGTGCTCGCCTTCGGCATTATCTCGGGTGTGGCCGGCGCGTTCGCTCTCATCGTCTATCCGCTGACCGGCGCTCTCTCAGACCGCACCACCTCGCGGCACGGTCGGCGCCGGCCATGGATGCTCGCCGGCACCCTGGTGTTCGCGATCGCCCTCTTCCTGATGGGGCTGCAGTCGACACTGTTGGGCATCGGCATTTTCTGGTCGCTCGCGATCAGTGGATTCTGCATGGTCTCAGCCGGGATCACCGCCACCATCTCAGACCAGGTTCCTGTCGGCCAGCGCGGCTTTGTTTCCGGATGGGTCTCCGCACCGCAGGCACTCGGAACCGTGCTCGGTCTCGCACTCGTGCTCGGCCTCACCCTGGGCGTATTTATCGGGTACACGCTGGTCGCCGTGCTGCTCATCGTGCTCGTGGTGCCGTTCATACTCCTGGTGCCGGATGAGGTGCTGCCGAAGGTGCTGCGTTCACCTCTCAACCTGCTCGCTCTGGTCAAGGGGTTCTGGGTCAATCCCGTTGCGCACCCCGACTTTGGGTGGACGCTGCTGGGGCGCATCCTGGTCAATATCGGCAACGCTCTCGCCACGACCCTGCTGCTGTACTTCCTGATCTATGGCCTCAAACGGCCTGAGACCGCGCAGGAGGATCTGCTGCTGCTCACCGTGATCTACCTGGTCTTCTTCATCGCCGCAGCGCTCGGCTTCGGCAAACTCAGCGATAAGCTCGGGCGCCGCAAGGCGTTCGTCTACGTCGCCGCGTACCTGCAGGCCGTGGCTGCGCTGCTGCTCGCATTCATCCCCGACTTCAGCATTGCGCAGGTCGCCGCAGGCCTACTCGGGCTGGGGTATGGATGCTACATGGCCGTCGACCAGGCGCTGGCGACCCAGGTGCTGCCGAACACGCACAGCCGTGGCAAAGACCTCGGAATCATGAACATCGCCAGCACCGTGCCCCAGGCCGTCGCGCCGCTGCTCGGAGCGTTCGTGGTCGCGGCACTCGGCGGCTACACGTCGCTCTTCGTCTGCTCGGCCATCGCGGCGGTGCTGGGAGGCCTCGCGGTCATCCCGATCAGAAGCGTAAAGTAAAGCAACCGAGTGCCAAGCGGACCTAATGGCACCAGAAACATTGGCGATAGTCGTCATATGTGACCCGGATAAGCAAGCCATTGATTCAGAAATCAGGTCCCAACATAATCGTCTGATGCGCACAGAGTGCGACTGGGAAGGTAATGACAATGGACCTCAATCGGCGACAGCTTCTTGGACTGGCAGGCACGTTGGGCGGCGTCGCAGCCCTGTCTGGGTGTGCGGGATTCAGCCGCCCCGACACGGCCACGGGTGCTGATGAGCTGACGTTTACGACCTGGGGAAGCGACAGTGAGCTTCTCGGCTTCGAGCAGGCCATTGCCGCCTTCGAGGAGTCAAACCCCGGGGCAAAAGTCACGCTCAACGTGGTTCCCTTTGCCCAGATGTTCGAAAATATCGATGCGCAGCTTCAATCGGGCACGGCCCCGGATATCTTCCGGGTCGACTATGACAATCTCGGGGTGTACTCGGGTCGCGGCCAGCTTCTCGATCTGGGTCCGTACATCGACGATGCGGTCGGTAACCAGTTCACCGACCAGATGTGGCGGGCCGTGCAGTTCGACGGCGCACCCTACGGGGTGCCGCACCACACTGACACCTCCACCATCCTGTACAACAAGGATGCCTTCGCGGCGGCCGGGATCACTGCCGTGCCCGACACGCTCGAATCAGCCTGGACGTGGGAGGAGTTCGACCAGGTCGCCACCACCCTGCGAGGGCAGCTGAGTGATGACCGATATCCGTTCGCGTACAACTGGCAGGCCAGTGGGGTCACGCGGTGGTTGAGCTGGCTCTTTCAGGCCGATGGTCGCTTCCTCGCCGATGACCTGATGACACCGGCTATCGATTCAGCGGCGGGCCGGGCCGCAGTCGATTTCACCAAGGGTTTTTTCCCCCGTCGGCTGGTACCCGAGAACAGTTCCGTGAAATCATCGACATTCGCCAGTGACATCTTCTTCTCCGAAACCTCGACGATGACTTTCGCCGGTGCGTTTCTGCTTCCGGATGCCGCGAAGCTGGCGCCCTTCGAATGGGGAGCGACCTTCTCCCCTCGCAATAAGCGCGGCGGAGGAGACCTCGGCGGAAACGCTCTGGTGGCCACCTCGGAGACGACCAAGCCCGAGCTGGCAGCCGAGTTCCTCACGTTCATGACGCGGGAAGAGACGATGTTCAACTTCTGCGTGGGTGCGAGCCTGCTTCCCACTCTGAAGAGTCTCGTGGGCGAGGATCTGCCGTTCGCCGAGCGTGGTGACCTTGCGACCTACTTCGTTCAGCAGGCCAGCAACGTTCGTCCCGACGACGCCGCACAGATCGCATCACCGGCGATGGCGGCGATCAACACCGTGCTGAGCGACGAGCTCGAGCAGGCGTTCATCGGTGGGCAAAGCACTGATGACACGATCGCGAACATTACGGCGGGCATCACGGAGGCGACCTCCCGGTGAGTGCCGTTGCGGGCGCTGGCACACGATCGGGACGGGCATCCCGCACCGGTCGTCGCAGGCGCCATTCCGAGACTCTCGCGGGCTACTCGTTTCTCGCCCCCAACCTGATCATCCTGGGTCTGTTTCTGTTCATCCCGGTCGGGTGGGCGGCAGGCATCAGCCTGCAGAGCACCAACGGATTCGGGTCGGGCGACTTTATCGGCTTTGAGAATTTTGCCCGGTTGGCTCGCGACCCCATCTTCTGGCAGTCGGCTTTCAATACCGCCCTGTTTACCGCGCTCATTGTGCCGCTGAGCATGGGCCTGGGGTTGGGCCTGGCCGTCCTGATGAATTCGGTCCTTCCCGCGCGCGGCCTGTTCCGCACCATCATTGTGCTGCCCATGGTCATTTCCGGGGTGGCGACCGCCCTGGTGGGGGTGCTGATCTTCGACCAAAACAATGGTGTGCTGAATAAGTTGTTGAAGGCATCCGGCCTCGGTGCAATTCCGTGGCAGTCCGGCGGCGCCGCGGCCTTCGCCTCGGTCGTGCTCGTGACGCTGTGGTGGCGGGTCGGGTTCAATATGATCATCTATCTCGCCGGTCTGCAGGGCGTCGAGCCCGAACTCTACGAATCCGCTCGGATCGATGGCGCGAGTTCGTGGAAGCAGTTTCGCTACGTGACCGTGCCGATGGTGGGGCCCTCGACTTTCTTTCTGCTGGTCATGAACGTGATCTATTCGTTTCAGGTCTTCGACATCGTGTACGTCCTCACGAACGGGGGGCCAGGATATTCAACCTCGGTGCTCGTCACCTACGCCTACCAGAACGGCTTCGTCACCAGAGACCAGGGCTACGCCGCCGCCATCGGGATCGTGCTGCTCATCCTCACCCTCGCGTTTACCGCGCTGCAGTGGCGCTTCAGCCGAACCCGCGACCAGGTCGGCTGAGGCGCATCATGACCACCTCCACCGCCATTCCCGCTGCCATCGGACCGGCCGATTCCGGCGCTCCGGCACCCGTGCCCAGCACCACGCTGTTGCGCACACTTCGGCGTCGGCGATCGAGCGGCCCGGAACGCCGTTCGTATGCCGCGCGCCTGATAGTGGTGATCGCGAGTTGTGTGGTGCTGCTGTTCCCGCTGTACTGGATGATCGTGGTCGCGTTCTCGCCTCGGGAGGAACTTCTGACCCGGCAACTGCGCCTCTGGCCCCAGCAGTTCACCCTCGACAATTTCGATACCGTCTTCTCGTCCTTCCCCATCGCCACGTGGTTCGGCAACTCCATCGCCATCGCCATGGTGGTGACCGCGCTTACCGTGTCGATGAACCTGCTCTCGGGGTACGCGTTTGCGCACCTCAGGTTCCCGGGCAATAACGTGACCTTCCTCCTGACGCTGTCAACGCTGATGCTGCCGGTGCAGGTGATCATGGTGTCGCAGTTCAAGCTGGTGACACAGCTCGGCATCTACGGAACCTACTGGGCGGTCATCCTTCCGTCGGCGGCAACCGCATTCGGGATATTTCTTTCGCGTCAGTTCATCATCGGCATCCCGAGGGAGATCATCGAGGCGGCGAGGATGGACGGCGCGGGCGCTTTCCGTATCTTTATCCAGATCGTGCTACCACTCTGCAAGCCGCTGATCGCCGTGCTGGTGCTGCTGACCTTCCTCTCCACCTGGAACGATTTCGCCTGGCCGCTCATCGCCCTGAAAGAGAATCAACTCTTCACTCTTCCCATCGGCCTGCTCTTCCTGCAGGGACAGTTCGGGTCTGACTATGGCGCGATCATGGCGTTCGCCCTCCTATCGGTTCTCCCCATGATCCTGCTGTTTGTGCTGTTCCAGCGCTATTTCGTGCAGGGATTCGCGCGCAGCGGGATCCGCTGAGGCAGTCCACAACACGCTCGGTCGACAGGGCTCGGGGTCGCCGGATCGCGAAGTACAGCCCGATCGCGAGCGCGCCGGCAGCCCTGCCGCGAGCGGCGCCGGTGTTCGGCCCCGCCGCTGCCGCGAGCGCACTGGTGTTCGCCCCCGCCGAGTCCCGACCGCACCACCGTCGAGGTGTGGCGGGAGAAATACACTCGCGGCGGGAGTCGCGACTCCCGCCGC
>NZ_JANLVV010000073.1:0-5688 GCF_031364185.1 Salinibacterium sp.
GGAAGTCGTCGTGCATGTCGCTGGCGAGCCCGAGCAGCAGATCCTGGCTCTCCGTGACGACCTCGTCGATGCGGGCATCCGGTCGGTCGGTCTTATTGACCAGAAGGATGACCGGCAGCTTGGCTTCGAGCGCCTTGCGCAGCACGAATCGGGTCTGCGGAAGCGGGCCCTCGCTGGCGTCCACGAGAAGCACCACGCCGTCGACCATGGACAGGCCACGCTCGACCTCGCCACCAAAATCGGCGTGGCCCGGGGTGTCGATCACGTTGATGGTGATCGGTCCGCCCGTGCCATTTTCAGCAGCATGGATGCCCTTATACGAGATCGCCGTGTTCTTGGCGAGAATCGTGATGCCCTTTTCCCGCTCGAGGTCGTTCGAGTCCATTGCGCGCTCTTCGAGATGGGCGTGCTCGGCAAAGGAGTTGGTCTGCCGGAGCATCGCGTCGACGAGGGTGGTCTTGCCGTGGTCAACGTGGGCGACAATCGCCACGTTGCGCAGGTCCGAGCGTGTGGCAATTGCCATGAGCGTGTTCCTTCTAGTTTTGGCCTTCCGAGGCCTTGGAGGCGGCACGGGTCTCACGCCGCTCGCGCTGCGCAAGCGGATCAGGCAGCGGCACGGCAGCGATGAGTCGCTGTGTGTAAGGGTCTTTGGGGTGTCGCAGGATCTCGTCACGAGTCCCCTGCTCCACCAGTCTACCGCGATGCATGACCGCAATCCTGTGAGCAAGGATATCGACCACCGCGAGGTCGTGGCTGACAAACAGGCACGCGAACTGCAGGCGCTGCTGCAGCTCCTGCAGGAGGTCGAGGAATCTGGCCTGCACCGAGACATCCAGCGCACTGGTCGGCTCATCGGCCACCAGCAGCTCAGGGGTCAGAGCAAGCGCTCGGGCGATGCCGACTCGCTGACGCTGGCCGCCGCTCAGTTCGTGAGGGTAGCGGTTGCGGTAGCTGGTCGGAAGTTCGACGGAGCTCAGCAGTTCCTGCACCCTCTGGTCGAGGGCCTTGCCCTTGGCCCCGCCCGCGAGAAACAGGGGTTCGCCGATCGACTGGCCGATGGGCATCCGGGGATTCAGGCTCGAGCCCGGATCCTGGAAGACGATCCCGGTCTTCTGGCGCAGTGGGCGTAGGTCTTTCTGGTTCGCATGGGATATGTCGTGGCCGACGACCGTGAGCGTGCCCTCGGCGATGGGCAGCAGGCCAACGGACGCCCGCCCCAGGGTCGTTTTGCCCGATCCCGACTCCCCCACCAGGCCGACGATCTCGCCGGGGAAGATTTCGAGGTTAATGTACTCGGCGGCACGGAACGCGGGCACCCTGCCTCTCTTCGGGTAGTCGATCGCGACGTTCTCGAATCGCAGGACGGCCTCACGCGTGTCGGTACGCACCGGGGCCACTCGCTCGGAGGTCTCGAGGGTCGCGGCTCCCAGGTGGGGCACAGCAGCCAGCAGCGATTTCGTGTACTCGGCGCTCGGCCGGGTAAAGACGTCGAGTACGGTACCCGTCTCCACGGCGAGACCATCTTTCATCACCATGATGTGGTCGGCGAGGTCGGCAACGACCCCCATGTCGTGAGTGATCAGGATGATCGCGCTGTCGAGTCTCTTGTGCAGGCTGCGCAGCAGATCGAGGATCTCTGCCTGCACTGTCACGTCGAGTGCGGTGGTGGGTTCGTCCGCAATCAGCAGCACCGGGTCGCAGGAGATCGACTGGGCGATCATGGCGCGCTGTCGCTGGCCGCCCGAGAGCTGGTGAGGGTATTTGTTGAACGCGATCAGTGGATCTGGCATCTCCACCTTGGTGAGGAGGTCGATCGCACGCTCCCTGGCCTCGGTGGGCGTGAGGTCGAAGTGCGACCGCAGCGCCTCCATGATCTGGAATCCAATCGTATAGACCGGGTTGAGAGCCGTCATCGGCTCCTGGAAGATCACAGCCACCTGGTTGCCGCGCACCTGCCGGAGCTCCCGGTCCGGGATGCCCTGCAGTTCCCTACCCAGCAGCTTAATCGAACCCGTGACCTTCGCGTTGGCCGGAAGCAGACCGAGCAGCGCCATCGAGCTCGAGCTTTTGCCCGAGCCTGATTCGCCGACGATGGCGAGCACTTCGCCACGCCTGACCGAATAGTTCAGGTCGATTGCGGCCGGATAGAAGGTGCCGTCAACCCAAAAATCGACTCCGAGACCGGTGACCTCGAGCACTATTTCTGGCGTGAGTGTTGTTGTTGCCATCAGTGGAGCTTCCCTGCGGTTATGAGCGAGCGATCTGCGAAGCTGGAGCAATGCGTTTCGCTCCGACTTCCTTTCGCCCCGTGTTCGGTCGGGTATTGAGTGTCGTCGTGGCGATCATCGCCGTGTTCGGCCTGGCCGGCTTCATCGTCGCCGGCGACGGCGAAGGCCTGGCGCGCTACGGATGGGGAATGCTGCTGATGGTCGCGCTTGCCTACGCGCTGTTCTGGCGACCCAGCCTCGACATCGCCGAACAGGCGATCACGGTGCGCAACGTCTTCAGCACGGTCACCGTGCCATGGGCGGCAATCCAGCGCATCGACACGAAATACGCCCTCACGCTGTACACCCGTGAAGGCACGATCGCGGCCTGGGCGAGCCCGGCCCCCAACCGCTATGCCTCCCATAACGCTGCGGCTTCCGATGCCCGCCTCGCGTCCAACGGAATGGGCGCGGTTCGGCCGGGGGATCTCCTGAGCACGGGCAGCGGAGCCGCAGCCTTCGTGATCCGCCGCCACTGGGAGGAGCTGCGCGAGGACGGCCTCCTGGATGCGGGCTCCGACACCGGGAACATGCGCCGTGACATCCACTGGCCGGTGATCATCGTGCTCGGGGTGCTTACCGTCGCTACGGTGCTGGGCATCGCGCTCTAGCACCCGCATCAGTTGTCGCCTAACTTCGGGCGGTCGTCGATGTCAGGCTTATCGGCGTTGTAGCCGCGGATACCGCCCATGCCGCCGTTGCCCTGCATGCCGGCTCCGCGGCTCGACACCACTGTCGCCGCGCGATCGAGGTCGCCCCCTGGCGCGGGGACAGCATCCGGCCTACCACCGCCAGGGCCGACGCGCCTTGCCTTGGCGAGGGCCTTATCGTTGGGCATGCGGCGCTGACGTGGATCAAAGGCGTCGCGCAGCCCGTCGCCGATGAAGTTGATGCACAGCGCGATCGCAATGATGAACAGTCCCGGCCACCAGAACAGCCAGGGGCGGGTCGAGAATGCGCCCTGGTTCTCGCTGATGATCTTGCCCAGCGACGTGTCTGGCGCCTGCACGCCGTATCCCAGAAAGCTCAGGCCGGTTTCAATCAGGATCGCGGCCGCCATCAGCAGGGTCGAGTTCACGATGATGACGCCGATGGCGTTGGGCAGGATGTGGCGGAAGATGATCCGTCGGTCGCGAGCACCGGCCACCCGGGCCGCATCCACGAACTCGCGCTCACGCAGGCTCAGGAACTCGCCGCGCACCAGCCGGGCAAGCCCCGTCCACAGCACGAGGCCGAGGATCAGCGCCAGCACTGGTGCCCCTGCGATCCCGAAACGACGACCGAGGACCGCGCCGATGACGATCACCGGAATGGTGATGATGATGTCGGTGAAGCGCATCAGCACGGCATCGGTAATTCCTCGGTAGAAACCGGAGATGGCTCCGACCACGGTGCCGATGAGGGTGGCGATTGAGCCCACGATCACCATGATCATGAGCGACTGCTGCGTGCCTCTCATCACGACGGCGAAGATGTCTCGACCCACCTCATCCTGGCCGAATGGATGATTGCCCAGGGTGAAGGGGAAGAACGAGATTGTGGGGCGACCCGCATTCTCTATTTCCACGGCGATGTTCCAGGTGTACCTCCACCATCCGCCGGGCTTGAAGCCGCCGAATTGCGGCCCCACCGAGGTGAACGCCAGCACAACGATGAACACCAGCATCACCATGGCGACCAGTGCACCGCGGTGGCGGAAAAACCGCTTGCGCACGATCTGGCCCTGGCTGAGGCCCGCGATGTCTTTCAGCTCGATCGAGGATTCACTGTCGGTGATTCCCGGCCGGTGGTGGCCGGGCTGAGGGACCGGCGGTTCGAGGTTCGTCATCAGGACACCCGGATTCGTGGATCGAGACCTGCGTACACGAGGTCAGCAAGCAGATTGAAGAGGATAGCGAGCCCGCCGGTCACCAGGAAGAAGGCCATCACGGGGTTGGGATCAACCTTGTCGAGCCCATTCTGGAACAGCTGCCCCATCCCCACGAATCCGAACACTCTCTCGGTAATCACCGCGCCGCCGATGATGCCGCCAATGTCGAAGGCGACGATCGTGGCGATCGGGATGAGCGCGTTGCGGAACGCATGGCGCACCACCACGGTGCGCTCGGTGAGCCCTTTCGCGCGGGCCGTGCGGATGTAGTCCTGGTTCATCACCTCGAGCAGGCTTGCCCGCGAGTAACGCGTGTAGCTGGCGAAGGAGATCAGGATCAGCGCGAGGGTCGGCAGCAGGAGGTGGGTGAAGATATCGATTCCGTGAACCCACAACGAACCCTCGAGGCCGGGGGTGGCCGAGCCGATCGTGGCAATCGGGCGACCCTTGATCCTGCCCGAGTTCGCGTATTGGTTCCAGACGAACATGAACCGATCGAGTGCGATCAGTGCCGCGACGAAGAATCCCGTGATGGCCGCGGTGCGCGCCACCGGGATGCGATCCGTACCTCCCCAGAACCAACCGGTCGCGAAGCTCACGCCGACGGTCAGCAGCGCCAGCAACACCAGCCCCCAGAGTGGGAGGCCGACCGAGAATCCATACATGAAAGGGAAGTAGAGTGCGACGCCCAGGGCCGCGACACTCAGGGACGCATACAGTGCCCGGCGCTTCCTCAGCCCCGTTGAGATCACGGTCACACCGAAGGCCACGCCGACGGACGAGATGATGATGCCGACAAAGCCGATGTGCGGGGTGGAGAACCAGTCGCTGGCATCCATATAGAACAGGATGCCCGCGGTGGCGGCCGCGGCAACCGCAAAGGTGACCAGCTTCTGTACCCCCTTGCGCGGGATGATCGACATCCAGATCAACCCCGAGATCACCGCGAAGATCGGGATGACCCAGTATTCGATCTGCGGATCGGAAAGGAAATCGTTGAACCCGATCGCGATGTACTGCTTCAGCAGCACCGCGACCCAGAAGATCGGCAGGGAGAAGAACAGGAACGAGAGGAACGTCACGCCATAGTCGTACCCGCTGTACTGGCGAAGAGCGGTGGTAATGCCCACGGTGATGCCCAGGATGATCGCGACAATGCTGGCGAGGGTCACCAATTGGAGAGTAGACCCGGCCGCCTGGGCCAGAAGGATCGTCACCGGCTGGTTTTGCACCGTGACGCCAAGGTCGCATTGGCCGATGAAGCACCGGCCCACGCCAGCGAGCCAAATGAAGTACCTCAGGAACGGTGGCACATCGAGATTGAGTAGATCGGTTCGAGCGGCAATGAGTTGCGCCTTATTCGGCGCCGTACTGACCCGCAGATCCTCAAGAGGGTCACCCGACAACGCCGTCAGGATGTACATGAGGTAGGTGGCGGCGAGAAGGATGAAAATGGAGGCGATGAGTCGCCTAACGACAAACGATGCCACGAAGGTGACCTGCCTCACTGCGTCTTGACGAATGACGGGCGCTGGGACCTTCCGGTCCCAG
>NZ_JANLVV010000010.1:0-4255 GCF_031364185.1 Salinibacterium sp.
CGGACGACAGCAATCCATACAACACCTATGTTCACCCTGGACTGCCAATCGGGCCTATTTCGGCCCCTGGCGCCGCCGCGATCGACGCAGCACTGCATCCGGTAGACGGACCATGGCTCTTTTTCGTGCTCGTCAATGGCGAGACCGGAGAGACTACATTCTCGACAACCGTGGACGAGCACAACGCGGCAGTCGAGGTCTGGCAGCAGTGGCTTCGCGATCATCCCGACTGGAACACGGGAGAGTGAAGGCTCGCACCAGGCTCGCGGTGCTGGGCTCGCCGATCTCCCATTCGCTTTCTCCGCGCATCCACAAGGCCGCATACGAGGTGCTGGGGCTCGACTGGAGCTATGAGTCTGTCGATGTCACAGAGGGGTCACTCGCGGGCTTCGCAAAGAAACTCGACTCGAGCTGGCGGGGACTGTCGCTGACAATGCCGCTGAAACGTGGCATCCTGCCTCTGCTGGATTTTCGGGACAGTGTGGTGGACACTGTGAGTGCCGCGAATACCGTGCTGGTCGGTGAAAACGGAGCACTTTACGGATTCAACACCGACGTATATGGAGTTGCGCAGTCATTCCGGGATGCCGGAGTACACAGCCTCGATACAGTGCATGTTCTCGGAGCCGGTGCTACGGCGGCCTCTGTTATCGCCGGGGTGGCCGGGCTCGGCGCGAGCAGGGTGTTGGTCTCCGCGAGGACGCCGGCAAAGGCGGCCGGTCTCGTCGAGCTTGGTGTCGACCTCGGGGTTGAGGTGATGATTGATGGCTGGGGCGTTGTGCCGCGTTCGATGGAGGTTGCCGCTGCCGTGGTGAGCACCCTGCCCGGTGGAGTGACAGTCCCCGACGTCACGTTCGAAGCCAGATCGACGAGCGTACTGCTCGATGTCGCCTATTCTCCCTGGCCCAGCGCACTGGCCACCTCGTGGGCGGCTGTGGGGTCCACCGTCATTTCGGGACTCGACCTTTTGGTCAACCAGGCCGTCGGGCAGATCCGGATCTTTCTCACCGGCAACCCGACCGAGCAACTGCCGGATGAAGCGGCAGTGATCCGAGCGATGCGAGAGGCTCTGCACTCCCGCTAAGGCCCGCCGTACGGCTCGGTCCGGAGTCGGTGTCGCGCCAGGGGAGGATCGCGCTATGAGAGGATTGGGGCATGCTGCGTTGGTTGACGGCTGGTGAGTCGCACGGTCCCGAGCTCGTCGCCATTCTCGAGGGGCTCCCCGCTGGAGTTCCGGTGACCGCCGAGGCGATCCAAGCGGACATGCAGCGTCGTTCGCTCGGGTACGGTCGCGGGGCGCGCATGAAGTTCGAACAGGACGAGCTTTCTATCAGTGGCGGGATCCGGTTCGGTGCCAGCATGGGGAGCCCGATCGCGCTGCGCATCGGCAACACGGAGTGGCCGCGCTGGATCGATGTGATGAGCGCCGCTGCCGTCGATCTTGAGTCGCTGCCGAAAGGGCGCAGCGCAGCCCTGACCCGACCTCGACCGGGCCACGCCGACCTCGTTGGCATGCAAAAATACGACTTTCCCGAGGCGCGGAACGTGCTCGAGCGGGCCAGTGCTCGTGAAACTGCGGCGCGGGTCGCGCTGGGTGCCGTAGCTCGCTCATTCCTCTCTGAACTCGGAATTCGGCTGGTGAGCCACACGCTGTCAGTGGGGACGGTGCGAGTGCCGGATGGGTCCCCTGTGCCCGGCGCCGACGACGTAGGCGTGCTCGACGCCGATCCGTTGCGCTGCTTCGACCCCGCGACATCCACCGCCATGGTCGCCGAAGTAGACAGGGCACACGACGACGGCGACACCCTCGGCGGAGTCGTCGAGGTACTGGCGTACGGGCTTCCACCCGGGCTCGGCTCGTACACGCACTGGGACCGGCGCCTCGACTCGCAGCTTGCCGCCGCGATCATGGGAATCCAGGCGATCAAAGGTGTCGAAATCGGTGACGGGTTCGAGACCTCCCGACGTCGCGGTTCCCAGGCGCACGACGAGCTGGTCATGGGCCCCGATGGCATCACGAGGCTCAGCGATCGGGCGGGTGGCACCGAGGGCGGTATGAGCACGGGCACCCTGCTCAGAGTCAGAGCGGCGATGAAGCCCATCTCCACGGTTCCGCGTGCCCTCAGGACAGTGGATGTCGCGACCGGCACGGCAGCGGAAGCCCACCACCAGCGTTCCGATGTCTGTGCGGTTCCCGCCTCCGGTGTCGTCGCAGAAGCCATGATTGCTCTCGTGCTCGCCAACTCCGTGCTCGAGAAATTCGGAGGAGACTCCGTCGGCGAAACCAAGCGCAACCTCGACGGCTATCTGTCTGCCATTCCCGATGCGCTCGCCACAGCGAACGCGTCAGTACGCGAATAGTAGGCGCGTGAATAGTCAGCGAGCTGGTGGCCAGGGCACGAGCGACTCCGGCGCCACTGTTGTGCTCATTGGCGCACCCGGGGCGGGAAAAACTCGCACGGGGCGCCGACTCGCGCGCCTGCTCGACGTGGCCTTCATCGACACCGACAGGCAGATTGTCGAGCGGCACGGAACGATCGCCGACATTTTTGCCGAGCATGGTGAGCCACACTTTCGTTCCCTCGAACGCGATGTCGTCGCGGAGGCGCTGCGAGAACACGCTGTCGTCACCCTCGGTGGGGGAGCCGTGCTCGATCCGCGAACACAGGCCGACCTCGGCCAGTTCCCGGTAGTGCAGCTCACGGTCACGGCGGAGGCCGTGCAGGCTCGCATTGGCGGGGGTAAACGACCACTGCTCGCCGACGGGATCGACTCCTGGCGTGCCATCGTCGGCGCCAGGCAGCCCCTCTACGATCGGCTCTCACAGCTCTCCATCGATACCTCGGGCCAACCCCTCGACGGGGTGGCCCAGCAGATAGCCGACTGGCTCGAAAGGCGGCAATCATGACTTCCACCACTATTTCTGTGGGCGGCGCAGACCCCTACGACGTCATCATCGGCCACGGAACCCTGGCCACCGTTGCAGGGCATCTGGGGTCGCGCGTGTCCAAGGTTCTGATCGTGCACCCACCCACCCTGGGGGCTCGGGCTGCGGCACTGCGCGACTCGCTCTCGGACAGCTATGAGGCTTTGCTGGCCGAGGTTCCCGACGCCGAAGACGCGAAACGTATCGAGGTTGCCGCGTTCTGCTGGGGCATCATGGGGCAAACCGACTTCACCCGGACGGATGCCGTGATTGGCTTCGGGGGAGGCTCCACCACCGACCTTGCAGGCTTCGTCGCAGCGACCTGGCTACGCGGCGTACGCCTCATCCAATGCCCCACCAGTGTCGCGGGCATGGTGGATGCCGCAGTCGGCGGCAAAACCGGAATCAACACGGCGGAAGGCAAGAACCTCGTCGGATCGTTCTACGCTCCAGCTGCTGTCATCGCCGACCTCGACGTGCTCGATGACCTGCCCCGCAACGAAATCCTCGCCGGTTTCGCGGAGATCGTGAAGTGCGGCTTCATCGGTGAGCCGGACATCCTCGACATCATCGAAGCAGATGTCGACCTCGCGACGGATCCGCACAGTGCCGAGTTTCGTCGCGTCGTCGAGTTGTCGATCGGTCTCAAGGCGCGAGTCGTGAGCGAAGACTTCAGGGAGTCTGGTGTGCGCGAGATCCTGAATTATGGCCACACCCTCGGCCACGCGATCGAGCATGCCGAACGCTACCGCTGGCGGCACGGCGCTGCCATCAGCGTGGGCATGGTCTTCGCCGCCGAGCTGGGTCGGCTCGCCGGTTCTCTGTCCGATGGCGTCGTCGACCGTCACCGCAGCATCCTCGAATCACTGACCCTGCCGATCGACTACTCGCTCGGACGCTGGAACACCCTGCTCGCAACCATGCAGCGCGATAAGAAGGCGCGCGCTGGCATGATCCGATTCATCGTGCTGGATGACGTCGGCAAGCCGACCGTGCTCGCGGGGCCGGACGAAGCCATGCTCTATGCCGCGTACCAGGAAGTTGGCGTCTGAGCCCCGGTCGGGCCACGCCGCAGACACTGGATACACTCGAACCCATGTCCACGGTCCTCATTCTCAACGGCCCCAACCTCGGCCGTCTCGGCAGTCGTGAGCCAGACGTGTACGGCAATGGCACGCTCGACGACCTCAAGGCGCGGCTGGAGGCCGAGGCATCCGGACTCACCATAGACCTGCGGCAAACCGATGACGAGGCGACTCTCATCGGCTGGCTGCACGAGGCTGTCGACTCGAAGTACCCGGTCATTTTGAATCCGGCGGCATTCACCCA
>NZ_JANLVV010000111.1:0-9242 GCF_031364185.1 Salinibacterium sp.
CTGCCGGCGGATGGATGCTCGCCACGGCCTGACCGCGCCAGGCCGACATTCCACCGACCCGGCCGCAATCTCAGGCCGGCGCTAGCCTGAACGCATGCAGGATGTCGTGCTCGGGCCGTGGGCGAAGTCGTTTCCCCCGTCCAGTTGGGGCGCGTCGTCGTCCGAGTTTCTGGCGACGAAACCCCGACTTTCTGCCTTCCTCACTCCACTCATCACCATCGATCGCGGCGCGGCGGCACATAACGTGGCGCTGATGGCCGAGTGGGTGGCCGCTCGCGGGTTCGAGATAGCGCCCCACGGCAAGACCACTATGGCGCCTCAGCTGTGGCAGCAGTTGCTCGAGAGGGGTGCCTGGGGGATCACGCTCGCGACGGCCTGGCAGGTGCAGCTCGCACGGTCATTCGGCATCTCTCGCATCATCATGGCCAACGAACTGATCGACCCGGTCGCACTGCGCTGGCTGGGCGCAGAACTTGCCGACCTCGGCTTCGAATTTCTCTGCTGGGTTGACAGCGTCGAGGCCGTTGAACTGATGCGCGCGGGGCTGAAAGGTGGTGCTGCTCGACCGGTTGACGTCGCCATCGAGCTGGGAGGGGCCGGTGGTCGAACCGGAGCACGCTCCATGCAGGCCGCGCTCGCGGTGGCATCCGCTGTTCAGGCCGCGCCCGAACTGCGGCTCGCCGGAGTCGCCGGGTACGAGGGGTCGTACGCGGAGAATCGACGGGACTCCTCGGTCGTGGCCGTGCGGCGCTTTCTTGACGACATCGTCGCGATGCACGACGCGGTTCAGTGGGAAGACCGGCCCATCGTGACCGCGGGCGGAAGTGCGTTCTTCGACCTGGTAGCGGAGGCTTTGTCGCCCCTGGTCGCCCGCGCCACGGTCATCCTGCGCTCAGGGGCCTACCAGCTGCACGATGAGGGGTTCTACAGCGAACTCACCCCGCTTGCCGCGCTGAGACCCGCTGTCCACGGCTGGGCGCGGGTGATATCGCGGCCGAAACCAGGACTGGCGATCATGGATGGCGGCAAGCGAGATTTTCCCTACGATCTCGGCCTGCCGACTACCCGGCATGGCGCGGTAACGAAGGTCAACGACCAGCACTCATACCTGGCCACTAATGATGACAGCCCCGCACTAGGGGATATTCTTCGGCTGGGGATGTCACACCCCTGTACGGCGCTGGACAAATGGCGCGCCATCCCGGTGATCGATGATGCCGACGCCGATGATCCGCTGGTGCTGGATGTGGTGCAGACCTACTTCTGACCCCGTGGTTACGGCAGCCAGCCCATCGGGTCGGTCTTGGTGCCGTTGACCCACACTTCGAAGTGCAGGTGGGCGACCGTGACGTAGCCGGTGTCGCCGACGGAACCGAGCTGTTGGCCGGCGGCGACCGATTGGCCCGCCGATACAAGGGGGGATCCGGAGATCATGTGTGCGTACAGGGTCGTGATGCCGCCGCCATGATCGACCTGCACGTACTGGCCCCAACCGCCATCCTGGGTGACCGCGATGACCACCCCGGGGGATGCCGCGACGATCGGTGAGCCGTAGCCCGCCATGATGTCGATGCCGCCGTGAAACTCAGTTCCCCGGTACCCGAAGCCATCGTTCACTCCGCCGCTGGCCGGCCAGACGGCCAGAGCACCTGTGACGTTGGACGTGGCCGCCGAGTACCGGGCAACGGCAACAGGTTCTGGTTCGGGCGGAGGAGGTGGTGCGGTGATGCCGAATGCGTCACGAGCGGCCGGCGCTGTCACGGCGGCCGAGGCGACGATGGCCTGCGGTTTTGCGGTGCGGCCGCTCGCCGCCGCGGCGGCGGAGCCGGCTTCGGCGAAAGCAACCTGCGATGTGCCGGGGAGTGCGGAAGTGGGAATACTTGCACCCATGATCAGCGCAGATACCGCGCAGATTGTCAGTGTTCGTTTCACGAATCTCGTTTCGGGTTTGCGTGTGCCCGGGGTGGACACTGTCAGCTGAAACCGCGTTTCGCCACCGCGGTAACGACCGCTTGTGGCGGGCTCTGGAACCGGAGGCACTGACCACCGTTGCGGATTACCCTGAGGCGACTCCACGAACGGGACCCTTAAAGGTACATTCCCACCCCTGGTAATACAACTGCGAGGGCGGAATCCGGGGTGCGGCCCGCCCTCGCCGCCGCTATTTCTTATCGAAAACTTCGCTCTCCATCGCGTCGTACCCCTCGGTTTGGGGGTCTCCGTGCAGGCCGCCACTGAGCGCGTACTCCTCCTCCGGGGACAGCACCAGTTGGTGGCGTCCATAGAGGGCGAACAGCCCGATGCCGACAACGAAGATGACGATGAACGTCACGACCGCGACAGCGAAGGTGGGTGCTAGCACGATCCCCAGGAACGCGCCGAACGCGATCACGAGCGCGATGATCGCGCCGGCCACCCCTGTCGGTGACGTGTAGGGACGTTTCGCATTCGGGAACTTGCGACGGAGTATCACAAACGACACCATCTGCATCATGTAAGAAATCACAGCACCAAACACGGCGATGAAGAGAATCACTCCCGTCGCGGCGGCCGCAAGGTCGGGATTCGTCGCCGGAATGATGATGACAACCACTGTCAAAATGATGTAGCCGATGATCCCGCCGACCAGCAGAGCCACCCACGGTGTCTTATGCTTCGCGCCGGTGAGCGAGAGAAACTTCGGGTAGTAGCCAGCCCGGGAGAGTGAATACATGTTGCGACCGTACGCAAACATGATGCCCTGCAACGATGCGAGAAGGCCGATCAGTGCTCCGATCGCCAACACGGCCGCAACACTGTCGGGCAGGAATGCTCGGAAGCCTGCGAGTAGCGGCTCGTCCCCGTCGCCCGGGGAAACGGTGATGGCCTTCGATCCGGTCACCGCCGGATTGAGGAACAGGATGAGCATGCCAAAGAATGCGAGGGTTATGACGCCCCAGACGCTCGCGCGCGGGATGTCCCTGGACGGGTTCTTCGCCTCCTCTGCCGCCAGCGGCAGCTCCTCGATGCCCAGGAAGAACCAGATCGCGAATGGTAGCGAGAACAGAATGCCCACTGCTCCAAACGGCAGAAATGTCGAGTTAGCCCCAGCGGGCGTGATGTCCAACACGCGACTAAAGTCCACCGCGCCGTTCGCGACTGCGAGAATCGCAAAAATGAGGATCACTGCCATCGAAATGATGGCCACGATGAGGGCAAAACGGAAGCCGATCGAAGCGCCAAGAGAGTTCAGCCCAATGAAAAGAGCGAAAAGGATCGCCCACCACACCGGGCCTGGCAGCGATACGCCTGTCAGCGTGCTGAGGGCGGAGTTCGCATATGACGCGGAAAACAGCACGATGACGGATGTCGTGACTACGTACTCGATGGTCTCGGCTAGCCCTGTCACGAAACCGCCCCACGGGCCGAGCGCCGCCCGGGCGAAGGAATACGCTCCGCCCGTGTGAGGCATTGCCGCCGACATTTCACCGATGGAGAAGATCATGGTGAAGTACATGATCACGATGATGATCATGGCAATGAGTAATCCGCCCCACCCGGTAGTGCTCAGTCCCACGTTCCAGCCGGAAAATGCGCCCGAGATTACCGCAGCAATGCCGAGGCCCCACAGCCCCCAGAAGCCCGCTGTCCGCTGGAGTGTGCGCTTCTCAAAGTAGCCAGCCCCTGCGGGGGTGTAGCTAACGCCGGAGACATTCCTGATTTCTGCCATTTCGGTCCTCCCAGTGCGTGATCGGGTGCGCGCCACCGATCAGACGTCGGCGTCCGCGCTTATCGAGAGCTTGGCGGCTATTGGTACCTCATGTCTACCTTTGGATGTTAAATGCGCATTACATTGGGCGAGCATCCAACTCATTCGCTGTGGTGTAATGGTCGGGTCAGTCGGTGTCACCGGCGCGTGCAGAGGAGCATTGGGTGGACGCAACGACACGAACGGGCAACCTCACAGTCGAAGAACTGGGTGAGCTGGTGTCTGCCCACGAGGTCGACACGGTCATCATCGGCTTCACTGACATGCAGGGCCGACTCGTGGAAAAGCGGGTGTCCGCCCGCCTCTTCCTTGAGGAATTCGCCGAGCACGGGGCCGAGTGTTGCAATTATCTTCTCGCGGTCGATGTCGAAAACAACACCGTCGATGGGTATGAAATCTCATCGTGGGCGCGAGGCTACGGCGACATGGCGATGATGCCCGACATCGACACCCTTCGCCACGCCCCATGGCTCGAATCCACCGTGATCGTCACTGCTGATCTCGCCTGGCTCGACGGAAGTCCGGTGGCTCCTGACCCACGTCAGGTGCTCAAGCGCCAGATCGCCAGGCTCGCTGAGAAGAACCTCACACCCTATGCCGCCACCGAGCTGGAGTTCATCGTCTTCGATGACACGTATCGGGATGCCTGGAAGAAGAAATACACCGGCCTGACGCCGGCCAGCGACTACAACATCGACTACGCGCTGATGGCATCCACCCGGATGGAGCCGTTGCTGCGCGACATCCGGAACTCGATGGATGGCGCTGGCATGTACTGCGAGGGGGTGAAGGGCGAGTGCAACCTGGGCCAGCAGGAGATTGGATTTCGGTTCACCGACGCGCTCGGCACCTGCGATAACCACTCCGTGTACAAAAACGGTGCGAAGGAGATCGCCGATAAACACGGCAAGTCACTGACGTTCATGGCCAAATTCAACGAGCGCGAAGGCAACTCCTGCCACATCCATCTGTCGGTCGTGGGTGCGGATGGTGAGCCCGTCATGGCCGATGAGAACGCCGAGCACGGTTTCTCCAGGCTGATGGAGCACTGGATCGCCGGCCAGCTCAAGACCATGCGCGAGTTGACCCTGTTTTTCGCCCCTAACATCAACTCGTATAAGCGCTTTGTCGCCGGCAGCTTTGCCCCCACCGCGGTGGCCTGGGGCCTCGATAACCGCACCTGCGCACTGCGGGTGGTGGGCCATGGACGGTCGCTGCGAGTCGAGAGCCGGGTTCCCGGTGGCGACGTGAACCAGTACCTCGCCATGGCCGCCCTCATCGCCGGCGGCCTCTACGGCATCGAACACGAGCTGGAACTCGAGCCGATCTTTACAGGCAACGCCTACGAATCGGATGCCCCGCGCGTACCATCGACGCTTCGAGAGGCCGCAGAACTCTTCTCGGCATCCACCATCGCACGCGAGGCCTTCGGCGACGACGTGGTGGAGCACTACCTCACCAACGCGAGAGTGGAGCAGGCGGCCTACGACTCGGCCGTCACGGACTGGGAAAGGGTGCGCGGCTTTGAGCGTCTCTAACGAACCGAACTCGCAGGCCGTGTCGGCTCCGGTGATCGGGCTCACGACCTACCTCGAGCAGGCACAGACAGGGGTGTGGGATGTCAAGGCGGCCTTTCTGCCGAAGGTCTATTTCGATGCGGTGAATCGCGCCGGGGGCATCGCGGTGCTGTTGCCGCCGCAACCGGTGGATGCCGTGGTCGCCGGGCGCATCCTGGACGGGCTCGACGGGCTGATCATCACCGGCGGCAAGGATGTGGACCCGGCGCGGTACGGCCAGGAGGCGCATCCGGCGACGGATGAGCCGCGCAAGGATCGTGACGCGTGGGAGGACGCGCTACTCACCGCCGCGATCGAGCGCGAGCTGCCCTTTCTCGGAATCTGCCGGGGAGCGCAGATGCTCAATGTCGCCCTCGGTGGCACCCTGCACCAGCACCTGCCGGAGGTGGTTGGATCGACCCGGTACAGCGCGGGTGGAGGCGTCTTCAACGACAACGACGTGCAGGTGGACGAACACAGCCGTGTCGCGGGTCTCATCGGCGGCGTGGTGACGGCCAAGTCGTACCACCACCAGTCGATTGATCGCGTAGCGGAAGGGCTGGTGGTCTCGGCGCGCTCACACGATGGCACGATTCAGGCAGTCGAGCTGCCGAGCGTTCCCTTCGGGGTGGCCGTGCAGTGGCATCCGGAGCAGGATTACGACGATATTCGGCTCTTCGAGGGCCTGGTGGTGGCGGCGCGGACCTACCGCGGATCACATCGTCCGGACGGTGTCGCGTGAGCACCACCACACTGATAAACCCGGCAGACGAAACCGAACTGCAGGTCATCGAGCACACCACGATTGAGGGGGTGGATGACGCGGTCGCGCGTGGGGTCGCGGCCCAGCGGGTGTGGGCGGCGCTGGCGCCGTCCGCCCGTGCCGGTGCTCTGCGTGATTTCGCGAGCGTCGTGGGCGGTGCGATCGAGGAGCTCGCGAGCCTCGAGGTTGCCAATTCCGGGCATCCACTCACGCAGGCTCGCTGGGAGGCTGGGCATGTTCGCGACGTGCTCACCTACTACTCGGCGGCGCCAGAGCGGATGCTCGGCCAGCAGATCCCGGTCGCGGGCGGCCTCGACGTGACATTCCTCGAACCACTCGGCGTCGTCGGCGTGATTGTGCCCTGGAACTTCCCGATGACCATCGCCAGCTGGGGATTCGCCCCGGCGCTCGCAGCGGGCAACGCCGTCGTGCTGAAGCCGGCGGAATGGACGCCGCTGACCGCGATCCGCCTTGGCGAGCTCGCGCTCGAGGCAGGACTGCCCGAGGGCCTCTTCCAGGTGCTGCCGGGCCGCGGCTCGGTCGTGGGGGAGCGTTTTGTCACCCACGAGAGCGTGCGCAAAATCGTGTTCACCGGCTCGACGTCAGTGGGCAAGCAGGTGATGGCCGGTTGCGCCGCGCAGGTCAAGGCGGTCACTCTCGAACTCGGCGGCAAGAGCGCGAACGTGGTCTTCGCTGACGCCGATGTGGAGAAGGCTGCGGCCACGGCGCCCTACGCAGTCTTCGAAAACGCCGGACAGGACTGCTGCGCCCGCTCAAGGATCCTGGTTGAGCGCGGCGTCTATGACCGCTTTCTTGAGCTGCTGGAACCGGCAGTGAAGGGCGTCGTCGTGGGCGATCCGACACTCGACTCGACCGAGATGGGCCCGCTGGTCTCGCGGGCACACTTCGATTCGGTCAGTTCGTATGTGCCCGATGACTCGCAGGTCGCGTTCCGCGGTAGCGCGCCTGCCGGCCCCGGCTTCTGGTTCGCGCCGACTGTGCTGCTGCCCGCATCCCGAACCGACCGCACCGTGGTCGACGAGATCTTCGGGCCCGTTGTCACCGTGCAGCCATTCGACGACGAAGCGGACGCGATCGCCCTCGCCAACGACAGCATCTACGGCCTGAGTGGCTCGATCTGGACGAGGGATGTCGGCCGCGCCATCCGGGTCTCACGAGCGATCGAGAGTGGCAATCTCTCGGTCAACTCGCACTCCTCGGTGCGCTACTCGACCCCGTTCGGCGGGTTCAAGCAGAGCGGACTCGGGCGTGAGTTGGGGCCGGATGCCGCTGCCGCCTTCACCGAAACCAAGAACGTCTTCATCAGTACCGACTAGGGCAGCCTCTACCGAAGGACCATCATGGCCATCACTCCCATCGACCTGACCCAGCGACTGAAGGGCAAGGTTGCCGTCATTACGGGCGGCGCCAGCGGGATCGGGCTGGCCACCGCTCGCAGGTTCGCGGCGGAGGGCGCGATCGTCGTCATCGGCGACTTCAATGCCGAGACCGGCACCGCCGCGGCCGCCGAAGTCGGAGGGCTGTTTGTGCAGGTGGATGTCACGGACGAAGCCCAGGTGAACAACCTGTTCGACACCGCAGCCGCGACCTACGGCGCCGTCGACATCGCCTTCAACAACGCGGGCATCTCCCCGCCCGACGACGACTCCATAGAAACCACGGAGCTGCCAGCCTGGGACCGCGTGCAGGACGTCAACCTGAAGAGCGTGTACCTGTGCTCGAGGGCCGCACTCAGGCACATGGTGGCGCAGCAGAGCGGATCCATCATCAACACCGCCTCGTTCGTCGCCGTGATGGGTTCGGCGACGTCGCAGATCTCGTATACCGCGTCGAAGGGCGGCGTGCTGGCGATGACGAAAGAGTTGGGGGTGCAATTCGCGCGCCAGGGCATCAGGGTCAACGCGCTCTGCCCCGGGCCCGTGAACACTCCGCTGCTGCAGGAACTGTTTGCCAGCGATCCCGAGCGCGCCCAGCGGCGACTGGTACATATCCCGACGGGTCGCTTCGCCGAGCCGGAGGAGCTGGCCGCGGCCGTCGCGTTCCTCGCCAGCGACGACGCAAGTTTTATTACCGCCTCGACCTTTCTCGTCGATGGCGGCATCAGCTCGGCCTATGTGACTCCGCTGTGACGTATGTCTGATGCGGCCCCCGGCGGCCTTGCCGACGGCGTACTGTTTCGCCCGGTGCGCAATGGCAACGCGTTCGAAGACACGGTCGCTCGCCTTCTGCAGACCATCCGCCTCGGCATCGTCGCGCCCGGCGGAGCCCTGCCGCCCGAGCGCGAGCTGGCGGCGAGGTTCTCGGTGAGCCGCGACACCGTTCGCGACGCGATCAAATCCCTGTCAGACGCGGGCTTTCTGGTGGCTCGCCGCGGTCGCTACGGTGGCACCTTTGTCAGCGAGACCCTTCCGACAGCCGCGGTTCCGGATGCTCCGCCGCCGACCGCCGCCCAGATCGACGACATCCTCGGCCTCCGCGACATCCTCGAGGTGGGCGCTGCACGCGCGGCGGCGGCCCGCGAGCTGGGGGCGACCGATCGCGATCTGCTCTGGACGCGCCTCGCCGAGGTGGCCGTGGCATCCGTCGACGACTATCGACGACTCGACTCGCGCCTGCACCTGACCATTGCGGAACTGGTGGGCACCCCCTCGCTGGTCTCCCTGGTCGCAGACAACCGCACCTACGTTAACCAGTTTTTGGACGGGATTCCGTTGCTCGCGCGCAATATCCAGCACTCGAACGAGCAGCACGAGGCAATCGTGGTGGCGATTCTGACCGGTAGCCCCGAGCGCGCGGCCGACGCGATGAGCGAGCATCTGGCTGGCTCGGCGGCTCTGCTGCGGGCGTTTCTGGGGTAGCACGGGTTGGCCCGTGAGGGACCGACACTCCCGTGAGAGCGCAATGCGCGCGGGGACCCGTGACCACAGACTTCTTGCCGGACTGCTCATGTGCATCGAGAACGCCACTTTTGCTGCCTAAACCCGCGCGAACCCAGCAGAAGTGGCGTTCTCGACGAGAGTGAGAGCGGCGAGCACCAGCCGCGTGCTCGCGAGCACGTGCTACGAGGGTCGCGAGCACGGGCCGCGCGGGTCGGGGCGCCGGGCCACGGCGCGCGCTCGAAACCATCGAGAACGCCACTTTTGCTGCCTAAACC
>NZ_JANLVV010000116.1:0-2215 GCF_031364185.1 Salinibacterium sp.
CGGCAAGGCGGCCATCGATGCCGTCCACCTCGACATCACCGATCTCGAGGGGTTACGAGCCGAGGCAATGGATGCCGCTGCCGTCGGCTTCTCGGCGACCGCGTGCATCCACCCGAGCCAGGTCGACACCATCAGGGCCGCATATGCGCCGACCGAGGAAGAACTGCGGTGGGCACAGCGACTGCTGCTCGCTGCGGAGTCTTCTCCCGGGGTGTTTCGCTTCGAGGGGCAGATGGTCGACGAGCCGATACTGCGACAGGCCCGAAGGGTGCAGGCCTACCGTCGCTGAGCGGGTGGCACACAATGCGCAACTAGTGCTGCCTGCGGCGCTTCGAGAAGTACGGATTGTGCGTTCTGCTCAATTTGTTCGGACACAATTGCGCACAATACCGCGCCCGGCGTACCGTGACGTAACAATCTGGTGCCCGCGCCGGAATGCGCCACACGGCACAACACGATCGAGCTATGCAACGGAGCACAGTGATGGCCAGAACGTTGGACGAGACACTCGAGTCGAGCCGCACGGCCTCTACATCGGGGTGCGATGGGAACCGGCGTCTTATCGACGCCTCCGAGCAGGTCGGGCTGGCTCATAACCGCGGTCATGCTCGCCGCCTGTGCTTCTGTCTAGGGACCGTGGTCCTCGAAGTGCAACGGCTTGAGTCGTCGCGCCTCCACCAGACCAAGGGATTGAGCGTTGAGGTCGGCGTCGACTCCGGCGCGGAGATCGCACATCGTTGGACCGACGAGTTTCTCTAGGATCGGACTACACGCCTCCGAAGAATAGGTCTTAAAGTCGCCTCCATTTTTCTATCTGATCATCGTCTCCCAATTCGGGCGGAAGCTCTCGGACCGTGCGTCCGTCCACGATCGTGTGAGGTCCTCCTCGATCAACTCGAACTTCTCGAACTGCAACTCGCTATCCAAATGTCGGAACTCAACCGGGTAGATGCGCACCCACGCCCCCGACCCGTCATCGTCCAGGCGGACTCCGGCCACACATACGGTTCCCCTATACGCCTTCGACGGGTCAGGCGACGCCTTCACCGTGACCAAGACGCACACACGCTCTCTCAGCACCATCCCCACCTCTCCGAGGGCGGGTCTAGAGTCCGAAATGGACTGGACGTTTACGATTCTCGTCCAGTGGATGCGTCACCAGGGGCGGTCCTCAATCGTGTGCCAACGCGATGATTCAGTGCAGCGCCCAGATCGACGGACACATGACGAGTGCGCTCGGCGGGATCGATATTGCCGGCGACGCCTTAACGCTGCTGGCGCCAAGCCGAGCGGCGATGCGCGAGATAAGCGCGTGAGAACGTCGCCGAGGGGGACTCCGACGATGAGAAGCCGGAGGCAGGGAGCCAGTAGACCACGGCATACTCCGGCGAGAATAAGCAGCGCAAACTGATAGGGCATAATCCATCCTCCCAAAGGAAGCGGAACCAAACCCCGCACGATTTATTCGCGCATCGTCGCACCACATTGGCCCCCTTTCTGGGGTGGTCTGGGCGTGGATCGGTTGCGCTAGCGTTCATATGCGAGTGAACCTCCCGTTTCTCGCGTTAGAGCGGATAGCAGGGCGACACCGGGGGCACGTTCGTGAATAAGCACTCTCCAAAACCGATGATCCTTGCGGGTAGGCATTGGTTGGGGCCGGCGCCGACAGCTATAGTCTTAGTCCTCTCGCTGGTAGCAGGGCTGTTGATGCCCGTGTCATCGTGGAACACCTTCTCTGCGGTGGCCGCGCAGCCTCCGGTAACGGCTTCCTCACCGCCGGCACTGCCTTCGTTCATCAATCTCACTACTGATCGTGAGGAGTTGGCTCTCGGGCAATCCGCCACGCTGACGGCGACGACTGATGCGGATGTCGAGACGACCGCTTCGGTGATCAGCATCGTCGATGTTACGTCTGGTGCGACGTTGAAGTCGTGTACGACCGGGACGGTGTGCACGTTGGCTTCGGTGTCCTTCTACACGGGGCCTCCTCGCATCTATGTAGCAACGGTGAACAGTCTCACCAGCAATCAGGTGACTGTCGCCCGGAAGCCGTGGACGGTGGCGTTGACGGCGGATAAGACCATGTTCGCGGCGGGTGAGACGGTGTTGTTGACGGCGTCGGCGAATCAGGATGTCGGTGTCACGAACGGCAGTTATTTCATCCGGATCTACGACAAGACCACCGGGGTGACGTTGAAGGTGTGCACCTCCGGGG
>NZ_JANLVV010000160.1:0-3361 GCF_031364185.1 Salinibacterium sp.
CCCCGTTACTCCTCGCCAGGATCGCGTCGAATACATGCATCCTCAGAAATTTGGCCGCGAGGGCTGTGCGCTGATCGTTGGTGAAGCGCGCGAACCATGTGGTCGGGTAGATCTCGTCAAGGAAGCGGAAGTCCACGGAAACATCCCGCTGCGCGGAAGTGACCCGATCCCCCTCGTCGTGATGGCCCACATAAGCGGGCCCAGTGCTGTCGAAAGCGAGCGGTACGCCGGAGAACCACATCCGCGTGACGAAGGCGAGATCCTCTCCAGACGGCAGCCCCTCGGAGAATCGAAGATCGCCGAAGTGTTGACGGGAGATCAACCCGAGGGGGGCACTGCGGTATGACAGCCTATCCTTCACGCCGTCGAGTCGCTGCGTGCGGCCCAGCCGCACAGGGGGATAGCTGTCAGAGCCTCCGCCGTCATGCCGTATCCTCGCGAGTACCATGCCCGCGTTGTGTCGGCGCTGGAGAGAAAGCCAGGAGTCCACAGCGCCCGGATCGAAGGTATCATCGGAGCCCATCACGGAGACGAAGGGTGCGGTGGCCCGGTCAAGCCCCAAGTTAAATGGCCCGGCGGGGCTGGGGACGGAATCGTGCAGGGAAAGCAGTCGCACGCGCCTGTCCGCCATGAGATCACCCAGATTCGCTGCAATGACATCCGGATCTATGTTGTGCGCAATCACGGTCACCCTCGTTGCGGCCGTGGTGCCCGCAAGCACGGAGTCAACGGCACGAGCGATGGGGCGGGTCACGGTGTGCACCGCGACGACGACGTCAACCTCAGGTCCACGCAACGGATCAGGTGGCATTCTGATTCACCTCTCGAGGGAGGAGCGTGAGTGCCGTGAGGCTAGCGAAGAGCCATCGTGCTGCGCCCTCTCGCCTCAGCGTCATTGCGAGGCTTTGGGAGAGCACTGAATGGGGATTCTTCAATTCCCAGCGCAGTTCGAGGGCGGCGACCGCCGCGGGAAGCCCAGCAAGGTCGAACCTCACGGCAGCAATAACCGCAGCATCGAGTCTGGAGAGCAGGCGCTCACAGCCTGGTGCCGATTCCAGCACCTGCGTGACTACCTGCCTGAGCGACGCGGTGTCCTCTTCGCTCCACGTCGAAGAATCACGGCGGGAGACGACAGCGTCCAGCACGTTTAGTCGCAGCAGTTTCATGGCAATCGAGGTGCGGGCGGCCCCGCTGAGTCTGAGATACCAGTCGGCTGTCAGCAGCAGCGGGAGAAAGGCGAAGTCGACGGACACGGGTCGAGAGGATGCCGTGACACGGTCGTGACCGTCGGTAAAGCCCCGGTACGCCGGGCCAAAGCGATCGTGAGCGAGCCGATCGCCGGAGAACCAGATGGAGTTCGCAAACACGACATCTTCACCGGATGGCAGCCCCTCAGTAAATCGGAGCGCTCCGAACGCGGCCCGTGAAATGAGTCCAAGCGGAGCGCTGCGGTACGTGAGTCGATCTTTCACCGGATCGAGAAGGGCTGGTCCCCGCCACCGCAGCAGCGGTGATGCATCATTGCCGCCGCCGACGTGTTGTATCCTCGCGATCACCATCGAGGCTCGCTGCTCTCGTTGCACCGAGAGCCATGAATCTATCGCGCCGTGCTCGAACTCGTCATCGGAGCCAAGTAGCGAAAAGAAGGGAGAGGTCGTGGATGCGATTCCAAAGTTGAATGGTCCGGCTGGGCTGGGGATTCCGTCGGCGAAGGGCAACACCTGCACCCTGGGATCGTCGGCGAGAGAGCCCAGGTTGGCAACAATGAGCGCTGCGTCAATGTTGTGGGCGATCACCAAGACCTTTACAGGGGCCGAGGTGCCGAGGAGCACTGACGAGACCGCGCGGGCGATGGGACGGGTGTGGCTATGCACCGGGATCAGTACGTCGACCGTGGATTGTTGCATCGAAACGAATTCTAGCCGTCGATATTCGGTCGCCACTGTGATTGTGGGATACTCGATGAGCCGGGTGCCCCACTGTGTGGCCCTCGTATCTCGGCGAGCGAGAATACACCCCAGTGACCTCAACCTCAGCGACCTTGACGCGCACGCCGCGTCTCGACGCTTTGACCGGTTTGCGATGGTGGGCTGCGTTCGCCGTTTTCCTCTACCACATCCTCATCTTCGCCCCTCTGCCGTCCGGCGTCTCCGCAATACTGGGCCAGGGATACATGGGGGTCACGTTCTTCTTTGTGCTCTCCGGTTTCGTGCTGACCTGGTCGATGTCGCCCTCCTTGCCAAGGTCGACGTTTTACTGGCGCAGGTTCGCGCGAATCTACCCTTCACATCTCATAGCGCTCCTGCTGGCGATACCGGTGTTCTACCAGGTGTGGCCTTGGGTCGAGCCGCTGTGGAGGAAGCCGTTCGAGCCCGGGGTGCTGTCACTGTCGTTCCCTCTCCTTCAGGGGTGGTCGACGGATCCCCACGTCCTGTTCTCCGGGAACCCGGCTGCGTGGACGCTGACCTGCGAGTTCTTCTTCTACGCTCTTCATCCGTTCATCGCCATGGCACTGACGCGGTTCGACGCCCGAGGCGCCGTGCTATTCGGGATTGCCGCGATTGTTATCGCATTCAGCTATCGACTTGTGGCGCTGACACACCCTGATCTGTGGTTTTCCGACCTCCCGCCACCCATCGTTCGGCTACCGGATTTTGTAGCCGGGATGGCTGTGGCATGGGCTTTCCGGCAAGGATGGCGCCCCAAAGTCCCCGTATTAGCGGGAATGGTCTCACTCGGTCTCGTCACGGGACTCATCGCCGTGACCTCCGCGATGTTCCCTGAGTCGGGGCCGGTGATGTTCGTCGTTGGATTCGGCAACGAGTTCATGACAATCGCGTGCGCGGTGGTCATCGTGGCGATTACACGTCGTGCGTTGGAAGGGCGTCGTTCGATCTTCGCGTCCCGCGCCCAGATCAAACTCGGCGAGTGGTCCTTTGCCTTCTACCTGGTGCACGCGACGGCAATCTACCTCGCACTTACCCTGTTCGGTCTGCAGGAGCCATCGTGGCGGAACCTCGTGTGGTTTGCGGTACTTGGCGTCGTCGCACTGGCCGCCGCCGCGGCACTGCACACCTGGGTCGAGCGTCCAGTGGAAAGGCGTATGCGTGCGTGGAAGGACCGACGGGATGCCGCCCGCCCTACCGGCGCGGGATTCCCGAGAACAACCCAGAGCCCTCAATCGATCCAGTGAGCCCGGAGTACGTCGGCGCTGAAGCGGCCAGAGTGCACCACCTCGACAAAGTCCACCCCTGCTTTACCGATCGAGTGGATGAGTTCGGGGTGTTCGATTAGCGTGCCTAACACTGCTGAGAGCGTCTCCGGCGTTGCCTCGACGATGGGGAGCTCTCGACCCGTTGCT